>JASFJH010000016.1:0-15807 GCA_050122215.1 Granulosicoccaceae bacterium
CAGTGACGACCTGATGCTGCGGGCGGGCTTCAGCCTGACCGATATGCCTTTCAAGAAGACCGAGACCCTGTTCAATGTCTTGTCTCCGGCCACGATCGAGAAGCACTTCACTGCTGGTTTCACGAAGCGTCTCAGTAAGGACACGGAGTTGAGCATGACTGCCATGTACGCCCCGGAAGGGCGCATTAGCGGTGCACCGCTGGGCCAGCCTGTCACGATCCGGATGCACCAGTTCGAGATCGAGGCCAGCTACGGCATGACCTGGTAACAGTTCCCGTTTGAGCAAAAAGGCCGCCCTCGGGCGGCCTTTTATTTGCCTGGCGGGCCTTTATGCCCGGATGGGTGCAGCAGACTGGTGGGCCCAGCAGGACTCGAACCTGCGACCAAGGGATTATGAGTCCCCTGCTCTAACCAACTGAGCTATAGGCCCTTATGCGGCGCCAATTGTAGCAATTTTCTTCACGTCGCGTGAATGAAAAAGGCCTGCCGGGAGGGCAGGCCTTTTTGACTTCACCAGCTTTAAACCGGATTACGAACCGGTCTGGTCGAGGAAGCTGCGCAGCGAATCCGAGCGGCTCGGATGACGCAGTTTGCGTAGCGCCTTGGCTTCGATCTGACGGATACGCTCACGGGTCACGTCAAACTGCTTGCCGACTTCCTCGAGCGTATGGTCCGTGTTCATGTCGATACCGAAGCGCATGCGCAGCACCTTGGCCTCGCGTGCGGTCAGGCTGCCGAGTACACCCTGGGTGGCTTCGCGCAGGCCTTCAATGGTGGCGGAATCCAGCGGCAGCAGGGCATTGGCATCCTCGATGAAGTCACCCAGGTGTGAATCCTCATCATCACCGATCGGCGTTTCCATCGAGATCGGCTCCTTGGCGATCTTCATGACCTTGCGAACCTTGTCTTCCGGCATCTCCATGCGCTCGGCCAGTTCTTCAGGTGTCGGTTCACGACCCATTTCCTGTACCATCTGCCGTGAGATACGCGACAACTTGTTGATGGTTTCGATCATGTGTACCGGGATACGGATGGTACGCGCCTGGTCAGCAATCGAACGGGTGATCGCCTGGCGAATCCACCATGTCGCGTAGGTCGAGAACTTGTAGCCACGACGGTATTCGAACTTGTCGACAGCCTTCATCAGGCCGATGTTGCCTTCCTGGATAAGATCGAGGAATTGCAGGCCACGATTCGTGTACTTCTTCGCAATCGAGATCACGAGACGCAGGTTGGCTTCGACCATTTCCTTCTTCGCGCGGCGAGCCTTGGCTTCACCGATCGACATCTTGCGATTGATGTCCTTGATCTGCGCGATGGTCATACCGCTTTCTTCTTCCAGCGTGATGAGTTTCTTCTGCGCACGGAAGATTTCGTCCTGGTGTTCCTTGAGCACAGCGGCGTAAGGTTTCTTCGAGCGCATGTGCTTCTTCAGCCATTCCAGGTTGGTTTCATTGTCCGGGAAGGTCGTGATGAATTCCTTGCGCGGCATGTGGGCCATGCGTACGCAAATATCCATGATAACTTTTTCCTGCGTGCGAATGCGATCGACCATGTCACGCAGCCTGAAGATCATGATATCAACCAGGCGCTGCACGATCTTGAAGGTCATGAACTTGTCTGATAATTGCTCGCGCAGCTTCGTACACTTCGGATCTTCGTTACCGTACTTGGCAACGGCGTTCATGTAACGCTTGTACAGTTTACCTAATTCGGTAAAGCGCTCACGGGCCTCTTCCGGATCCGGACCGGTATCGACTTCAGCTTCTTCGTCATCGTCGTCATTTTTATCGCTTTTCGCGTTCGGCTGGGCGATTTCGTCCGGGGCATCCGGGTCAATGAAGCCGGTGATGACATCGGTCAGGCGCGCCTCTTCGTTTTCAACGCGGGCATATTCAGCCAGCAGACCGGCGATGGTATCGCTGTACATGGCGAGCGCGGACAGCATCTGGTTCATGCCGTCTTCGATACGCTTGGCGATACGGATCTCACCTTCACGGGTGAGCAGTTCCACCGCGCCCATTTCGCGCATGTACATACGTACCGGGTCGGTAGTACGACCAAATTCCGCATCAACCGTAGAAACCAGCGTCGCAGTGGCTTCTTCGGTGGCATCATCGTCAGCACTGACGGCGCTATCGGACAGCACGATGTTGTCGGCGTCCGGCGCATACTCATGGACCTCGATGCCCATATCATTGATCATGGTAATGATTTCCTCGATCTGTTCGGGATCGACGATTTCATTCGGCAGGTGGTCGTTGACTTCGGCGTAGGTGAGGTAACCCTGTTCCTTGCCCTTGGCGATCAACTTTTTAAGTTGCGACTGCTGTGTTTCGTGGTCCATTCTTTACCCTGTGCGACAAAAGATGCTGCTGATGTGATCACCGGCACATCTGTGGTGCGCCGGTATAACTCTTTATTATAGCGTAATTTCGCTATATGAATACACGAATAATCAGCCTGCCGGCGAGTTGTGTTGGCTCACAAGCAGTTGATTAAATTCTGTTTTCTCCGCCTCGGAGAGATTTGCCAGGCCCTTGGCCTGAAGTTCGGCCAGGCGCTGTTGCGTCCTGCCCGCGCTGAGTTGCCGATCCAGGCCTTGCAGGCTGTGGACGAACTCGGTGCGGATGGCCTCGGCTTCACTGAGCAGGGCCTCCCCGGCAAGTCGGCGCAGATGCGCGGCGACCGGTGTACCGTGCCAGTGCTCTATCAAGGCTCCGGTGCTGATCTGTGGGTTATGCAGGGCAAGATCAAGCATTTTCACAAGAATTTCTGCACCTTTTTCGGGTAATTTCGCAAAGCGCTGGATATCGCCGGCTTCGCTGGCCAGTGCCGGCTGTTGCAGCAGGCAGCGCAGGGCATTGCGCAGCAGCGAGGATTTTTCCTTGCTGGCCGGCGCGGCCTTTTGTCGGGCCTCGGGCGCGGGCGGTGGGGGGGCTTCATCCAGGTGTTTGGCAATATTGTCACTGCTCGTACCCGCCTCTTCGGCCACCCGTTCGGTCAGCAGGTCGCGATAGATGCCCTGCGGGATCCGCGACAGCATCGGTTTTGCCAGTTCGGCAAGGCGGGCCTTGCCATCGGTGGACGAGGTATCGGCCTCGCCGTGCAGGCTCTCGAGCAGAAAATCCGACAGCGGCGTGGCCTGCTGTACGCGCCGGGTAAAGGCCTCGGCACCCTCGGCGCGGACCAGAGAATCCGGGTCTTCGCCCTCGGGCAGGAACAGGAAGCGCGCCTGGCGGCCGCCCTTCATCAGCGACAGGGCGTTTTCCAGGGCGCGTTTGGCCGCGGCGCGGCCGGCGCGATCACCATCAAAACAGAATACGACCTCCTCGGTGATCCGGAACAGGCGGTTCAGGTGTTCGCTGGTCGTCGCGGTGCCGAGCGTGGCCACGGCGTAGCGGATGCCGAACTGCGCCAGCGCGACGACGTCCATGTAACCCTCGACCACGAGCAGGCGCGGGATATCCCGCAGCGCCTTGCGTGCTTCAAACAGGCCATACAGTTCCTGACCCTTGTGGAATACCGGTGTTTCCGGCGAATTCAGGTATTTCGGCTCGTCATCCTTGCTCAATACACGCCCGCCAAAGGCGATAACTCGCCCGCGCCGATCGCGGATCGGGAACATGATGCGATCGCGGAAGCGGTCATAGCAGCGGTCGCCCTTGTCGATCACCATGCCGGTCGTGATCAGGACCTGTTTGTGTTCATCGCTATCGCCGTATGTGCGCAGCAGGTTGTCCCAGCCGGACGGGGCGTAGCCGATACCGAAATCTTTCGCGATATCGCCGGTCAGGCCGCGGCCTTTCAAATAATCGATGGCACGGCTCGCATGCGGGTGCTCGCGCAACTGGTTACGGTAGAAGCGCGCGGCCTGTTCGAGCATCGCGTACAGCGGGTTCGGATCCGGGCCGCGTGGTGTATCCGGACCGTCTTCGCTCGGCACCTCGACGCCGACCTGCCGGGCCAGCGCATGAATGGCCTCGACAAAATCCATATGCTCGTAGTCCATGAGGAAACCGAGCGCGCTGCCCGAGGCGCCGCAACCGAAACAGTAATAGAACTGCTTGTCCTGGCTGACGCTGAACGAGGGTGTTTTTTCGTTGTGGAACGGGCAGCAGGCCATGTAGTCCTTGCCCTTTTTCTTCAATGGCACGCGGCTGTCGATCACATCGACGATGTCGACGCGTGACAACAGGTCATCGATGAAATTTTGTGGAATGCGCCCGCCCATGCCTAGAGTGTATGACGAGTTGGGATGGCAGTCAGCAGCAGCGCTGCGGAAAGCGGCATAAATTTGATAAAGAGGGGGATTACTGGCAGCTCGGCCAGCGCGGCTTCAGTGGCCAGGTATCAGCCGCCAAGGCGGGCCTTGATCAGGCCACTGACCGCACCCATGTCGGCGCGGCCCTGCACTTGCGGACGAACCTTGCCCATGACCTGGCCCATTTCCTTCATGCTGCTCGCACCGGTCTCGGCAATGGCCGCGTCGATGATGGCATTGATTTCATCATCGGTCAGCTGGGCAGGCATGTATTCCTGGATAATACCGACCTCGAATTCTTCCTGGTCGGCAAGGTCGGTACGCCCGGCATCGGTGTATTGCTTGATGCTGTCGCGGCGCTGTTTGAGCATCTTGTCGAGCACGGCCAGCACGGCCGTGTCATCGAGTTCAATGCGCTCGTCGACTTCCTTTTGCTTGATAGCAGCCTGGATCAGGCGAATCACACCAAGGCGATCTTTGTCCTTGGCGCGCATCGCGGCCTTCATGGCCTCGCTGAGCTGGTCTTTGAGTGTCGTGTCACTCATGGCAGGCGCAGCGTCCTGTAACGATTAATACAGGCGCTGACGATGAATCGTCTGACGGGACACCTTCTTCTGGTGGCGCTTCACGGCAGCAGCGGCCTTGCGCTTGCGAATCGCAGTCGGCTTTTCGTAGAACTCGCGACGGCGGACTTCAGACAGGACACCTGCCTTTTCGCAAGAACGCTTGAAACGGCGCAGCGCGACGTCAAACGGTTCGTTTTCTTTAACTTTAACTGAGGGCATGCAATCAACCTTCAATGGTAACTGTACAGTTTGGCCGGCCCATCCGACCTGTTTCCACCGGTCATGTAACCGGGAGGGGCGCGATCTTAATGATTTGCAGGCGAAAATGCAAAGGTCTTCAAGGACTTTCTGCTAGAATTCACTCCCATGAAAGTCCTCGGTATCGAGACCTCGTGTGATGAAACGGGCGTGGCCGTCTATGACAGCGACGCAGGCCTGCTCGCACATGCCCTGCACAGCCAGGTGGCGCTGCACGCCGAGTACGGCGGGGTCGTGCCGGAGCTGGCCTCGCGCGACCACGTGCGCAAGGTATTGCCGCTGATCGACGAGGTACTGGCACGAGCCGGCCTGCAGCGGATTGATCTCGATGGCGTGGCCTATACCGAGGGGCCGGGGCTGGTCGGGGCGTTGCTCGTCGGGGCCGCGATCGGTCGCAGCATCGCCTGGACGCTGGGTCTGCCGCATGTCGGGCTGCACCACATGGAGGGCCACCTGCTCGCGCCATTGCTCGAAGATCCGGCCCCCGAATTTCCCTTTATCGCCTTGCTGGTCTCCGGCGGGCACACCATGCTGGTGCGCGTCGGCGGCGTCGGCCAGTACGAGATCCTCGGCGACACGCTCGATGACGCAGTCGGCGAGGCATTCGACAAGACCGCGAAAATGCTCGGTCTCGGCTACCCCGGCGGGCCGATCATCGAGAAGCTGGCCGCGCAGGGCGATGCAAAGCGTTTCGATTTCCCGCGCCCGATGTGCGACCGGCCGGGCCTGCAGTTCAGTTTCAGCGGCTTGAAGACCTTCACGCTGAATACCTACCAGCAAACGGCCGCGGGCGCGACCGACCGCGCCGATGTCGCGCGCGCCTTCCAGGATGCCGTGCTCGATACGCTCGCGATCAAGTGCCGGCGGGCCCTGCGGGAGACCGGCCTGAGCCGGCTCGTCATCGCCGGCGGGGTCAGCGCCAACCAGGCACTGCGGCATCGCCTCGATCACATGGTAAAAAAGGAACGCGCCGAGGTGTTCTACCCGCGGCCGATATTCTGTACCGACAACGGCGCCATGATCGCCTTTGCCGGTTGCCTGCGGCTTATGGCCGGCGAGCGGGGAGGCGAGGGGTTTGGCGCGAAGCCGCGCTGGTCACTCGAAGAACTTGCTACGCCGGGCGCGGGTTAATTCTCTTTCTTCCCCACATCTGTACCGATAGTACTTTCACCACCACTGAGCAGGCGCCGGATATTGCCGCGGTGCCGCCACAGCAGCAGCACCATGACGACACAGGCCATGATCAGCCAGCTTGTATGCTCGGTCAGCCACCAGACATAGACAGGTGCCAGCACGGCCGCACTGAGCGCGGCCAGCGAGGAAATCCGGAACACCTTGGCCACGATCAGCCAGGTCAGCACAAGCGCGATCCCGACCTGCCAGCTTATTGCCGCAAACATGCCGAATGCGGTGGCCACACCCTTGCCGCCCTGGAAGGCGAAAAATACCGGGTAGAGATGGCCAATGAAGGCGGCAAAACCGGTCAGGGCGAGTACCTCGGGGCCGGCCTCCAGCAGGCGCGCAACGAGTACCGGTACAATGCCTTTCATCGTGTCGCCGACCAGCGTGATGGCGGCCGCCTTCTTGCCACCGAAACGCAGCACGTTGGTCGCGCCCGGGTTCTTCGAGCCGAGTGTGCGCGGGTCGGGCAGGCCCATGAGCTTGCAGACGATGATCGCGCTCGACAGCGAACCGACCAGGTAAGCGCCGATGATGAGGGAGTAATCGAGCCATTGCATGCGCGTATTGGAACCGGCGCGGCGCGCAAGGTCAAGCATGCCGGGATCAAGCTATGGCAAATATGCTAGAGTGCAGCCGTTATCAAGCGACTATACGACACGATGGATATTATTTTTCTGCACAACCTCAAGGTCGATACCGTCATCGGTATTTTTGACTGGGAACGCAAGATCAAACAAAGCGTGGTTATCGATCTCGATATGGCTGCCGACATTCGCAAGGCAGCGGCGAGTGATGCGATCGACGATACGCTGGATTACAAGGCCGTGGCCAAGCGCCTGATCAGTTTTGTTGGCGAGTCCGAGTTTCAGCTTGTCGAGACCCTGACGGAAAAGATTGCCGAGATCGTGCTGAGCGAATTCAATGTACCGTGGGTGCGCGTGCGCCTTAACAAGCAGGGCGCAGTACGCTATGCGCGCGATGTCGGCATCATCATCGAACGCGGCACGAAGCCCGCATAAATCCATGCCACGTGTCTACCTGAGCCTTGGCAGCAACATCGATGCCCACGACAACCTGCGCGCCGGCATGCAGGACCTGCGTGCGCATTACGGTGAGCTGCAAGTCTCCACCGTGTATGAAAGTGAAGCAGTCGGCTTCGATGGTGATAATTTCATCAACTTCGTGGTCGGCCTGGATACCGATGAAGACGTACATACCGTGCAGGCCACGATGAGCGCTATCGAACAGGCGCACGGCCGCGTGCGTGGTGCCGAGAAGTTCTCCTCGCGCACGCTCGATATCGATATCCTTTTATATGATGACCTCGTCATCAACGAAAACGGCCTGCACCTGCCGCGCGACGAGATCGAAAAGTACGCGTTTGTCCTGCAACCCCTGGCCGAACTGGCGCCGGAGCTGAGGCATCCTGTGAGTGGTAAAACCTATGCGGAACTGTGGCAGGCATTTGACAAGAGCAAGGCCAACCAGTGGGCGGTGGAGCTGGCTTTATAGAAAGTATTGAACCATGGAGGGTTCGCTCTTGCACACCCCTGTGTTTTGCTGAACTAATCAGGCAAATCGCGACGAGCAGTAAAAACGTGTCAGCATATACGGCGCTTATATTCCTGAATGCATCTTATGCAGCGATAAAAAAGTGAGCTATAGAAACAATCAAATATCATATACGGGAAAGCAGTGCAGTACGCAGGCCGGCCATGAGTAGAATAACCCCGATCATCTGAATCAAGTGATAAACGCCATTATTGTCAAATGGCCAGATCAAGGTAACCAGAACAGCATTGCCAGCCTGAACTACTGCGGCAACAATAGACACCAGGATTCCCGCTGCCATTAGCCATGCCCCATCAAGTCGACCATAGCAGGCAAGCCAAACATAACCTCCCAGGGCAAAAAGCATGGCCACAGATTCATAAATAATAAACACCTCGAAATCGCCAGAACCAATGAGTGTCAGGACAAAAAATCCTGAGCCAATAATGAGCATTATTGGCAACAGCCGTCGAGCCACAACCACTCCCCAAATATCATACGCAATGGCTACGATAAATAGCGCCACAGACAAGCCAAGTGAAACGTAAACCGAATGCCAGAGGAGAGTTTGATGAGCTTTGGCCAGTTCCAAACCGTGGGCTATTGCGCCCAGAATAGAAGCTGCAGCTAGCAGGCTAAACACCCAGGACCACAGGCTGCTTTTCCATGACATTTGACGCCCGCTACGATGCACATACACAGCCGCGACTATCAGTATAACTGCCAAGATGGCGTCAGTGGCTGCGGTAGTCTGTTCGGTGGCAACATCGGTAAATTCCATTTTTGCGCCAATTGGTTTTTAACCCACCATGGTTGATCATTAATAACTCAAGGTGCGGCCACCGTCGACGGTCAGGATCTGGCCGCTCATGTACTCGGCGTCCCGGATCAGGAAACGCACGGCACGCGCGATGTCGTTCGGGTTGCCCTGGCGCTTCAGCGTGGTGCCGGAGATGATGCGCTGCTTGGTCAGGTCGTCCATGTCGTGTTCCGGCCACAGGATCGCGCCGGGGGCGACGGCATTGACGCGCACCTCGGGACCGAGTTCGCGCGCCATCGCTTTGGTCAGCATGGCCAGACCGGCCTTGGCAATCGAGTACACGGGGTAGTTTTTCAGTGGTCGCTCGGCATGGATATCAACGATGTTGATGATGCAGCCGTGAGTGGCCTTCAAATGGGGTGCCGCGGCCTGGCACAGGAATAGCGGTGCCTTCAGGTTCGAGCCGATCAGATCCTCCCAGACCTGTTCATCGATCTGGCCCATGGGCGTCGGGTAGAAACTCGAGGCGTTGTTGATCACGACATCGAGTTGCCCCCAGGCCTTCATCGCCTCGCGCACCATTTCCTGGATCTTTCTGGTCTCGTGCAGGTCGGCCTGGATCAGCACGCAGGACTCACTGCGCTTGTCATTGAGTTCGGCCTGCAGGGCCTGCGCGGCGTCACGCGAATGGCGGTAATGCACGATCAGGTTCATGCCTTCATCGTGCAGCAGGCGGGCGGTGGTGGCGCCAATACGATGGGCCGCGCCGGTTATGAGTGCAACCTTGCCCTCAACAGTTTTGTTTTGCTCCACGCCCCTACCTTATATATAGTCACTGGACTTTGAGTTAACTGTACCGGAAAGGCCGGGTTCGTACTACTTCGATGCAAGTTATTGATCATACGCGTAATGAATTACCGTCACCGGGCGCCGAGGCACAGGCGCACAGTGATCGCCTGCGCGAGGTGATCCGCGCGCAGATCGAAGCGGCCGGTGGTGCCTTGCCGTTTGATAAGTTCATGCAGGCTGCTCTGTATTCGCCGGGGCTGGGGTATTACTCCGCCGGTCTGCAAAAGTTCGGTGCCGCCGGTGACTTTGTTACGGCACCGGAGATATCCGCGTTGTTTTCGCGTTGCCTGGCACGGCAGTGTGCCGAGGTCATGCGGCCGCTCGGGCATGCCGACATCCTCGAGTGTGGTGCCGGCTCCGGCATTATGGCCGCGGATATCCTCGCCGAACTGGAACAACTCGATTGCCTGCCGGATGCCTATTTCATCCTTGAACTCAGCGCCGAGCTGCGCGCGCGCCAGCAGACGACCATAAAGCTGAATGTGCCGCATTTATACGAGCGTGTGCACTGGCTGGATGCCCTGCCGCAAACCGGTTTCCGTGGCGTCGTGCTCGGCAACGAGTTACTCGATGCGATGCCGGTGCATCGCTTCCGCATCGAGCACGGCGAGGTCAGTGAACTGTGTGTCGGGCTCGAAGGGGAGCGTTTCGTCTGGCGCAGCTGTGTCGCGAGTGATGCCTTGCGCAAGGCGGTGGAGTTGATCGAGCAGGGCACGGGCAGCCGGTTTGTCGAGGGTTATGTGTCGGAAGTCAACCTGGCGGCAAATGCCTGGCTGGCCAGTATCAGCGCGATGCTCGATACCGGCATGGTGTTACTGGTTGATTATGGTTTTCCGCGCCACGAGTTTTATCATGCGCAGCGCAGTGAAGGCACTCTCATGTGTCATTACCGGCACCGTGCGCACAGTGATCCGTTTCGCTTTGTCGGCCTGCAGGACATTACCGCGCATGTCGATTTCACCGCGATTGCCGAGGCCGCTGATGATGCCGGGCTGGTCGTGCACGGCTTCACCACGCAGGCACATTTCCTGCTGGGACTCGGTGTGGAACGGTTGCTTGCCGAGACCGCGGATGCCGAGCAGCGGATGAAACAGGCCCAGCAACTCAAGCAACTCGTACTGCCGTCCGAGATGGGCGAGTTGTTCAAGGTCATCGCACTGGTCAAGGGCATCAGGCAATTCCTGTCCGGCTTCGCCTTGCAGGACCATCGCGGCCGCCTATGACACTTCTGCAGATCATCACGCTGGCCCTGATGCAGGGCCTGACCGAGTTTTTACCCATATCCAGCTCGGCGCACCTGATCCTCGTACCCGTGATCACGGGCTGGCAGGACCAGGGACTGGCATTCGATGTTGCCGTGCATGTCGGCACGTTGTCGGCGGTGGTGTTGTACTTCCGTCGCGATGTGCTGCGCCTGATGCATGACGGCATGTTGTCATTGCTGCAGCGCCGCCGGGTCGGCGACAGCCACCTGGCCTGGGCGGTCGTGATCGGTACGATCCCGGCCGGGCTGGCCGGCCTGTTCGGCCATGATTTCATTGCCACGCAGATGCGCACGCCACTCGTGATTGCCGGCGCGACCATCGGCTTTGGCCTGCTGCTTGGCCTGTCGGACTGGCTGGGTCAACGTCAGCGTGATGAGCGCAGCCTCGGCATGATCGATGTCCTGATCATTGGCTGTGCTCAGGCGCTGGCGCTGGTACCCGGCACCTCGCGTTCCGGGATCACGATGACCGCCGGTCTGCTGCTCGGTCTGACCCGCCAGGCCGCGGCGCGGTTTTCCTTTTTATTGTCGATACCCATTATCCTCGCCTCGGGCAGCCTTGAGACCTGGAAACTGGCCAGTGGTGCCGCGCCGGTTGACTGGAATGCGTTGTACATGGGTGTGCTGATCTCCGGCGTGAGCGCGTTTACCTGTATTCATTTTTTCCTGAAATGGCTGGACCGCGTCGGCATGTGGCCGTTCGTCTGGTACCGGCTGGCACTCGGCATTGGTCTGCTGTTGTTGTTCTACTGATGGCCAGACATGAAAACAAGGCCTGCCCGCGTTGCGGCAGGTTGTTCGAGTGCAAGGCCGGTTCCGTGTTGTTATGCCAGTGTGCCGAGGTTGAGCTGCAACAACGGCATTATGATTTTATCGCCACCCGTTACAGTGACTGCCTGTGTGCGGAGTGTTTGCGCGCACTCAGGGCTGAGTGCGACAGCTAATCAGCCACTATCTGTTTTATCGCCCTGATCTGTGCCTGGCGGATCGCATCGCGGATCGCCTGCCCGGTTTTTCCCTGTTCTTTAGCCGTTGCGGCAATCGTTTTTGCATCAATATTGTTGGCGGCGGCGAGTGCGGCACGAAACCGATCGGCCTGTGGGTAAGCATCATTTTCATGCCCGGGTCGGCCGCGCACATCGGCCATGCAGGCGAGCAGGAACTGTTCGAAGCGTTCCGGTTTGCGAAACGCATCAACGGCCTCGAGCACCTCGAGCAGGGTGCCGGCGCGCAATTCCAGGGCGCGGTGACAATGCGTATGGTGTCGTGCGGCCAGCACGGCGAGGTCGCGGTACTCGTTCGGGGCGCGGTAGCGCGCGCACAGGTCGCGCACGAGTTCCACACTGCGTCGTTCGTGGCCGAGATGTTGTGGCCATTCTTCCTCGGGTGTGCTGCCCTTGCCGAGATCATGCGTGAGCGCGGCAAACCGTACCCGTGGATCGCCGGACAGTTTTGCGGCCTGTTCGAGCACAAGCATGATGTGTACGCCCGTATCGATCTCGGCGTGATGGATCGCGGGTTGCGGCACGCCATACAGCGCCTCGATTTCCGGGAACAGCCTGGCCAGTGCGCCGCAGCCGCGCAGTACCTTGAAAAAGGCCGTCGGCGTGTCCTCGCCGAGCGCGCGCTCGAACTCCTTCCACACGCGTTCGGGGACGAGCGCATCGATCTCGCCGCTCTCCACCATACTGCGCATGAGCGCATTCGTGCCATGCGCGACCTTGAAACCCCACTTGCCGAAACGTGCCGCAAACCGGGCGACGCGCAGAATGCGCACCGGGTCTTCGACAAACGCGGGCGAGACATGCCTGAGCAGACCGGCCTCGAGATCGGCCTGGCCACCGAAGGGATCGATGATGTTGCCGTCATCGTCCATGGCCATGGCGTTGATGGTCAGATCGCGGCGCAACAGGTCCTGTTCGAGCGTGACCTCCGGCGAGGCATGGAAGGCAAACCCGGTATAGCCGGGCGCGGTCTTGCGCTCGGTGCGCGCCAGCGCATACTCCTCATGGGTCCCGGGGTGCAGGAAGACGGGGAAGTCCTTGCCGACCGGCCGGAAGCCCTGGGCGAGCATGTCATCCGGCGTGGCGCCGACCACGACCCAATCGCGTTCCTTCGGTGTTATGCCGAGTAATTTGTCGCGCACCGCGCCGCCAACGAGGTAGATTTTCATGGCCGCAGGATACCATGCCCGTGGCTATGTGCCTGTAAACGCTTGCATGAACGCCCGATTATAAATCCCATCAACCGGTCTATCAGTGTATTTTTGTTTGAAACCGCTGCCGCCCCTGTTGTAAAAAGAGCGTCCCTGTGCAGAGAGGGTGCTTTGAGCGCCGCTGCGCGAACCGGATACTCGTATATAAAAATCAGGAGAACCCCCGATGATCAAACCTGTTGGTGCTGACGAACTCAAGCCGTTGTTCGTTTACGATCCCGACGAACACCATGCCCTTGAGAAGGAGGCGGAAACGCTGCCATCTGTCATGATCAGTTCCGCCGCGGCCGGTAATGCCGTCATGATGGGGGGTGGCTATTTCACGCCGCTGACCGGCTTCATGAACCTGGCCGATGCCATGGGTTGTGCGGAAAACATGAAGACCACCGATGGCAAGTTCTTCCCGGTACCGGTGCTGAACCTCGTCGAGGACATCTCCGCCATCAAGGATGCCGGGCGCATCGCGCTGCGCGACCCGAACATGGAAGGCAACCCGGTGATCGCCATCCAGAACGTCGAGGCCATCGAGGAAGTCACCGATGAGCAGATGAAGGTCATGACCGACAAGGTCTACCGCACTGATGATATGGAGCACCCGGGTGTCGCGGCCTTCAACAGCGTCGGTCGTTTTGCCATCTCCGGGCCGATCCAGGTGCTGCACTTCAGCTACTTCCAGGATGATTTCCCGGATACCTTCCGTACTGCCGTGGAAATCCGCAACGAGATCCAGGAGCACGGCTGGAAGAAGATCGTGGCCTTCCAGACACGTAACCCGATGCACCTCGCGCACGAAGAACTGTGCCACATGGCGATGGATCGCCTCGGCTGCGATGGCCTCGTCATCCACATGCTGCTTGGCAAGCTGAAGCCGGGCGATATTCCGGCTCCGGTACGTGATGCCGCGATCCGCAAGATGGTCGAGCTGTACTTCCCGCCGAACAGTGCCATGGTCACGGGTTACGGTTTCGACATGCTGTATGCAGGCCCGCGTGAGGCCGTACTGCATGCCTACTTCCGCCAGAACATGGGTGCCACGCACTTCATCATCGGTCGAGACCACGCCGGTGTTGGCGATTACTATGGTGCCTTCGATGCGCAGACCATCTTCGACGACGAAGTACCGGCCGGTGCCATGGAGATCGAGATCTTCCGTGCTGATCACACGGCCTGGTCGAAGAAGCTGAACAAGGTCGTCATGATGTGCGAAGCCCCGGACCACGAGAAGGAGGACTTCGTCCTGCTGTCCGGCACGAAGGTCCGCGAGATGCTCGGCAACGGTATTGCGCCGCCGAAGGAATTCTCACGTCCTGAGGTCGCACAGATCCTGATCGACTATTACCAATCGCTCAAGTAAAGAATACGCTTGAAGCGTGTAAAAAACCCCGCTGCACCGCAGCGGGGTTTTTTATTGATGATGCCTCGACCCATCGGAGATGGGTGAGGTTGCCCTGACGCGAAAGCATAGGGCACTCACAATGAACCCGAAAGGATTCTGTGAGACAGCATAATGAAGCCGCAGGCTTCTATGCGCATTCTCTTCGGTTGACACAGTCTTCTACTCGCAGAACCTCAGAGCTTTTTTATTGATGATCGCTGATCGCTGAATGATGATCTACACTCGAATTCATGGTGGGTTTCAATTCATCAATCGTCAATCATCGATCATCAATCAGGCTGTCTATGCGACGGCTATTGATATCCATCCTGGTGCTTGTACTCACAGGCTGTGCCGAGCTGGGCTATTACACGCATGCCGCCGAAGGCCAGCTCGAGGTGCTGGCGGCGCGCGACCCCATTAACGAAGTTCTTGCCGATCCGAAAACATCGACGCAGACCCGTCAACAGTTGCAACTGCTCAACAGCGCGCGTGAGTTTGCCGTTAAGCGACTGGCCCTGCCGGACAGCGAGACCTTCCGTGACTATGCCGATCTCGAGCGCCCCTGGGTATTGTGGAACGTATTTGCCACACCGCCGTTATCACTCGAGGCGCATCGCTGGTGTTACCCGCTCATCGGTTGTCAGGCCTACCGATCCTTTTTTAACGAAGACTATGCGAAAAGCTATGCGCAGTCCTTGCATGATAGCGCACTGGATGTGCATATCGAGCCGTCACCAGCCTATTCAACGCGTGGGCGGTTTGCCGATCCCGTGTATGCGCCCATGTTGCGTTTCGACGATGTCACCCTGGTGGGCATGTTGTTCCATGAACTCGCGCATGAACGCGTGTATTTTCAAAGTGACAGTGAACTGAATGAATCGTTTGCCATGGCAGTGCAGTATGCGGGTCTGCAAGAGTGGTTACAGACTACCGGCAAGCCGCAGTTGTATACCGCATACCGGCAGCGACAACGGGAAGTCCGGGAGTTTTCCACACTGGTGCTTGGCTACCGTGACAGGCTGCAGGCCCTGTATGAATCTGATAAACCGGATCACTTCAAACATGCGGCAAAGATCCGCCTCTTCAACCGCTTGCGGCGTGATTACCGGCAGCTGAAGGCGCAGGGCGGCGGTGAGGCTACATTTGATAACTGGTTCAGGAAACCATTGAACAATGCCCGCCTGTTACCGGTCGTGACGTATCACGGTTTTGTCGATGCATTCGGGGAATTGTTCCGGCAACAGCGGCAGGACTGGTCAGCATTTTTCATGGCCGCGGAAAGGCTCGCCGCATTGCCCGTGGCAGAACGCCGCATCGTGTTACAGACCATGCTTGCCGATCATGCCTTGCACAAATACCCCGGGACGATCTCCTCGAGCGCCACCGCCATGCCAAAGCGTAACGGGAAACCCTTTTCGCAGACGCTGTCGACGGTCAGCGACAGGTAGTTGTCATAACTCATGGGCTTGCCCGGCAACAGGCCGAGCATGCGTGCCTGCAGCGACGAGGCAGTGTCGTTA
>JASFJH010000017.1:0-15605 GCA_050122215.1 Granulosicoccaceae bacterium
GTGAAGATGACCGTGTCACTGATTGCGCCGATTGCAATGGAAGATGGCCTGCGCTTCGCGATTCGTGAAGGTGGCCGCACGGTTGGCGCCGGTGTTGTATCCAAAATCATCGAGTAACAGAACCTGACAATTAGCAGGCGGCGCGCGGCACGGGCTGCGCGCCGCCGCAGCGTTTAAAGGCCAGTAGCTCAATTGGCAGAGCGGCGGTCTCCAAAACCGCAGGTTGGGGGTTCGATTCCCTCCTGGCCTGCCATTTTACGCAGCTGAACATCAGGATTGACGGATAACATGGCTGACAAGATCAAATTATTCCTGGCAGTGGCAGTGATTGCTGCCGGGATTTATGGTTTCTATCACTTCGCGGACCAGCACCAGGTATTGCGCGTGGTGGGTTTGATCGTGGTTGTGGCAATTGCCGCGGGCATCGCTTTGCAAACCACCGTTGGTCGTGAGAGCTGGGCATTTATCCAGGATTCGCGTACCGAAGTACGCAAGGTGGTCTGGCCGACCCGCAAGGAAACCGTACAGATGACCCTGACAGTGATGGTCATGACCGTGATCATGGCCCTGATCCTGTGGGGTTTCGATACCTTGCTGTCGTGGCTGGTTCGCATACTGATTGGATGACGGGAGCGATAACGCATGGCTAAACAGTGGTATGTCGTTCACGCCTACTCGGGCTTTGAAAATGCCGTCAAGCGTTCGCTTGAAGAGCGCATCAAGCTCGAAGGCAAGGAAGACATGTTTGGCGAGATCCTCGTGCCGACGGAAGAAGTCGTGGAAATGCGCGAGGGCCAGAAGCGTCGTTCCAACCGGATGTTTTTCCCCGGCTATGTGCTCGTGGAAATGGAAATGAATGACGAGACCTGGCACCTGGTCAAGGATGTGCCGAAGGTCATGGGCTTTATCGGCGGTACCAGTGACCGGCCGGCGCCGATCACCAGTCGCGAAGCCGATGCCATCCTGCAGCGTGTGCAGGAAGGTGTCGACAAACCGAAGCCGAAGGTGCTGTTCGAGCCGGGCGAAGTTGTCCGTGTTATCGACGGACCGTTTAATGATTTCAATGGCGTGGTTGAGGAAGTCAACTATGAAAAGAACAGGCTGCGTGTTGCAGTACTGATCTTTGGCCGTTCCACCCCGGTCGAGCTCGAGTTCGGCCAGGTCGAAAAGGGCTAGAGCGAAGCGATAGCCCTTTTCGGGAGTCGCGAATAATCAGCCGCTGACGGCTTATTTATTCGCGACGACTTTAAGGGTGAGGCGTAAGGCGTAAGGCGTGAGGAGCAAAACACCTCACACCTCACATCTCACACCTCACGGTTTTAACAGGGGAGCCAGGACTTTGAGCCCGGCGCTTGCACCCAACCAGGAGAGTAACCATGGCTAAGAAAATCGAGGCCTATGTCAAGCTGCAGGTGCCTGCGGGTGCTGCCAACCCAAGCCCGCCTGTCGGTCCGGCACTTGGTCAGCATGGTCTGAACATTATGGAGTTCTGCAAGGCGTTCAACGCACAGACGCAGAACATCGAACCGAATATGCCGGTACCGGTCGTTATCACCGTTTATAGCGACAAGAGCTTCACTTTCATCATGAAGACGCCGCCGGCGTCGGTCCTGCTGAAGAAGGCCGCCGGTATCAGTTCCGGTAGCGCTGTGCCGAACCGTGACAAGGTCGGCAAGGTTAACCGCGCCCAACTGGAAGAAATCGCCACCACTAAAATGCCTGATCTGACTGCAGCCGATATGGATGCCGCGGTACGTACTATCGCCGGCAGCGCGCGCAGCATGGGCATTGAAACCGAAGGGGTGGAATAAGCCATGGCCAAACTAAACAAACGTATCCAGGCCATCCGTGAGAAAGTTGAACTCGGCAAGGTCTATGAAATTGATGAAGCGCTGAGCCTGCTCAAGGACCTGCCAAAGGCGAAGTTCGTTGAATCAGTCGATGTCAGCGTTAACCTCGGCATCGACCCGCGCAAATCTGATCAGAACGTGCGTGGTTCGACGGTATTGCCGAACGGCACAGGCAAGACTGTCCGTGTTGCGGTCTTCACCCAGGGTGAAAACGCCGACAAGGCCAGGGCCGCCGGTGCCGACGTGGTTGGTTTTGACGATCTCGCCGAACAGGTGCAGAAGGGCGAGATGAACTTCGATGTGGTTATCGCCAGCCCGGATGCGATGCCGGTAGTCGGCAAGCTCGGTCAGATCCTCGGTCCGCGCGGCCTGATGCCGAACCCGAAGGTCGGCACGGTCACCCCGGATGTCGAAACCGCCGTGAAGAATGCCAAGGCTGGCCAGGTACAGTACCGCGCTGACAAGGGCGGCATCATCCATTGCTCGATCGGCAAGATCGACTTTGATGCCAGGGCCCTGCGTGAAAACCTGGATGCCCTGCTGGAAGCGCTGAACAAGTCCAAGCCGTCAGCGGCCAAGGGTGTGTATTTGAAGAAGATCACGTTGTCGACCACCATGGGTGCCGGCATCGCGGTCGACAAGGCTTCGCTGGAACTGTAAGCGAGGCCAGATGAACTTTGGGGCCTGTCGCCGTTTTGTTGCGGGGGACAGGCTGTCAAAGACCGCAGGTGTGCAGCACGTAGGGAGACGGGCTGGATTTAATGGGGAACCACCCCGGCCTGCGCAGACGGGAGCCCGAGACAGTTTTTACTGACGACGGTCACCGTACAGGTGGAAAGATGGAACCGGGTAACGCTGGCCCCGTTTTTTCAGAGTGACACAGGGAACCGGACAGGGTGTCCGTGGCAATACGCAAGTATTGTGTTCCCGGTAACCTGAGAGGAAAAGCATAGTGCTGAGCCTTGAGGAAAAGAAGGCTATCGTGGCCGAGGTTGCTGATGTGGCGGCAAATGCGTCGTCGCTGATCGCTGCCGAGTACCGTGGTCTGACAGTCGACCAGATCACCAGTTTGCGCAAAGAATCGCGCAATGCCGGTGTTTATCTGCGCGTTGTCAAGAACACACTCGCACGGCGTGCAATCGAAGACACGGAGTATGCCTGTATTTCTGACCTACTGGTTGGCCCGACGATTCTTGCATTTTCGCAGGAAGACCCGGCGGCAGCGGCACGTGTATTCAAGGAATTTGTGAAGACCAACGAGAAGCTGGTCGTCAAGAGCATCGCGCTCGGCGGCAAGCTGATGGAGGCTTCACAACTTGAAACACTGGCCAAGATGCCGACCCGCGATCAAGCCCTGGGCATGCTCGCTGGTGTATTCCAGGCACCGATTGCCAAGTTCGTACGCACGCTTGCCGAGCCGAACAACAAGCTCGCGCGCGTACTGGCGGCAGTCCGAGACCAGAAGCAGGCGGCCTGAAGCCGAAACCATTTTTAGTCAGTATTGAAACTTTTTTATTTTTAAGGAGCTATGACAATGGCTGTCAGTAAAGACGATATCCTGGAAGCTATTTCCAACATGACTGTTGTTGAGGTTGTTGATCTGATCGAAGCAATGGAAGAAAAGTTCGGTGTAAGCGCGGCCGCCCCGGTTGCCGTTGCTGCTGCCCCGGCCGGTGGTGAAGCCGCTGCGGCTGCCGAGAAGGATGAATTTGACGTTGTAATGACCAGCTTCGGTGACAACAAGGTTAGCGTGATCAAGGCTGTTCGCGCGATTACCGGTCTGGGTCTGAAAGAAGCGAAAGATATGGTGGAAGGCGCTCCGTCTACCATCAAGGAAGCCGCTTCCAAGGACGAAGCCGAAGAAGTCAAGAAGCAGCTGGAAGAAGCAGGCGCAGCAGTCGAGCTCAAGTAAGCCCGACTTGTACGCCTTGCGGCAATATACTGCGGCAGTGTCGGTCGGTGCTCCATTTTGGGCACCGACCCTCTGCCTTTTTGTCTTTGCTTGACGCACACAGTGCGTTAACGCAGACGATTTTTTTATTACATGATGTGCTGAGGGTCCGAAATGGCTTACTCGTTCACTGAAAAGAAACGAATTCGTAACAACTTCGGCAGGCGCCCCGGGGTGCTGGATGTGCCTTATTTGCTGGCTATCCAGGTCGACTCCTATCGCCACTTCCTGCAGGCGGATGCCACGGAAGCTGAGCGTAAGGAACAGGGGCTTGAAGCGGCTTTCCGGTCGGTATTTCCGATCGTCAGCTATTCAGGCAATGCTGAGCTGCAATTTGTCAGTTACCGCCTGGGTACCCCGGTCTTCGATGTAAAAGAATGCCAGATGCGTGGTGTGACCTATGCCGCACCGCTGCGCGTCAAACTGCGCCTGGTCATCTATGACAAGGAAGCCAGCGGCGACGAGAAGGCCATCAAGGACGTGAAGGAACAGGAAGTCTACATGGGTGAACTGCCGCTCATGACTGACAACGGTACCTTCGTCATCAATGGTACCGAGCGCGTTATCGTTTCACAGTTGCATCGTTCGCCGGGTGTGTTCTTCGACCATGACAAGGGCAAGACCCACTCGTCAGGCAAGCTGCTGTTTTCGGCCCGCGTGATCCCGTACCGTGGTTCGTGGCTCGATTTTGAATTTGATCCGAAAGATCTCGTGCATGTGCGTATTGACCGCCGCCGCAAGCTGCCGGTCACTATCCTGTTACGTGCGCTGGGTTATGATAATAACCAGATCCTCGAAATGTTCTTCGACAACGATACGTTTACCTTCAAGAAGGATACGATCGTTCTCGACCTGGTGCCGGAACGCCTGCGCGGTGAAACGGCCACCTTTGATATCAAGGTCAAGGGCAAGGTCATTGTCGAGACAGGCCGTCGCATTACCGCGCGCCACATTCGTGAACTCGACAAGGCCGGTGTCACGCAGCTGGAAGTGCCGCGTGAATTCCTGATTGGCAAGGCGATCGCGAAAGACACGGTTGATACCTCGACCGGTGAGCTGGTTGCCGCCGCCAATGCCGAGATTACCGAGGAGTTGCTCGATGCCATCGAGAAGGCCGGTATCGAGACAATTGAAACCATTTATACCAACGATCTCGACCGTGGGCCGTTTATTTCCGATACGCTGCGTGCCGACCCGAGCACCAATGCGCTGGAAGCCCAGGTTGAAATCTACCGCATGATGCGTCCGGGTGAGCCGCCGACCAAGGAAGCGGCCGAGAACCTGTTCAACAACCTGTTCTTCAACGCCGATCGTTATGACCTGTCCGCCGTCGGTCGCATGAAGTTCAACCGTCGCGTCGGTCGTGACGAAGTCACCGGCGAAGGCACGTTGTCGAAAGACGACATTATTGACGTCATCAAGACCTTGCTGGATATCCGCAACGGTAACGGTGTGGTAGATGATATCGACCATCTCGGTAACCGCCGCGTGCGCTGTGTCGGTGAAATGGCCGAAAACCAGTTCCGTGTCGGCCTGGTACGTGTCGAACGCGCAGTCAAGGAACGCCTGAGCCTGGCCGAAAGCGAAGGCCTGATGCCGCAGGAACTGATCAATGCCAAGCCGGTATCGGCGGTTATCAAGGAATTCTTCGGTTCCAGCCAGCTGTCGCAGTTCATGGACCAGAACAACCCGCTGTCTGAAGTCACGCACAAGCGCCGTATCTCGGCACTTGGCCCAGGTGGTTTGACCCGTGAACGCGCCGGCTTTGAAGTCCGTGACGTACACCCGACCCATTATGGCCGTGTCTGCCCGATTGAAACGCCGGAAGGACCGAACATCGGCCTGATTAACTCACTGGCCGTGTATGCACGCACCAATGATTACGGTTTCCTTGAAACACCGTATCGCAAGGTCGTGGGGGGCAAGGTAACCGACGACATTGATTACCTGTCAGCCATCGAGGAAAGCAAGTATGTCATCGCCCAGGCCAACGCCGCCCTGGATGAGAAAGGTCGTCTGACTGATGAGCTGGTTTCCTGCCGCCACCTGAATGAATTCGCGATGTCGACGCCGGACAAGATCGACTACATTGACGTGTCACCACGTCAGATTGTCTCGGTCGCTGCCGCGCTGATTCCGTTCCTTGAGCACGATGATGCGAACCGTGCCCTCATGGGCTCGAACATGCAACGCCAGGCTGTGCCGACACTGCGCGCCGAAAAACCGCTGGTCGGTACCGGTATTGAGCGCACCGTGGCGGTCGACTCGGGTGTGACCGTGGTTGCCCGTCGTGGTGGTGTCATCGATTCGGTTGATGCCAGCCGTATCGTAGTGCGCGTCAACGATGACGAAACCATGCCGGGTGAAGCGGGCGTGGACATCTACAACCTGACCAAGTACACGCGTTCCAACCAGAACACCTGTATTAACCAGCGTCCGCTCGTACACATCGGCAATACCGTGGCGCGCGGTGATGTACTGGCTGATGGCCCGTCCACCGACATGGGTGAGCTGGCACTGGGGCAGAACCTGCTGGTCGCGTTCATGCCGTGGAACGGTTACAACTTCGAGGACTCGATCCTGATTTCAGAGCGCCTCGTACAGGAAGATCGTTTCACCACGATCCATATTGAAGAGATGACCTGTGTTGCC
Organism: Granulosicoccaceae bacterium; assembly: GCA_050122215.1. GTDB lineage: Bacteria > Pseudomonadota > Gammaproteobacteria > AKS1 > AKS1 > JASFJH01. The sequence goes on from JASFJH010000017.1 coordinate 6,454, forward strand.
CGCGACACCAAGCTTGGGCCGGAAGAAATCAGCTCGGATATTCCAAACGTTGGTGAGGCCGCGCTGGCCAAACTCGACGAATCCGGCATCGTGTATATCGGTGCCGAAGTGAAGCCGGGTGACATCCTGGTTGGCAAGGTCACGCCGAAGGGCGAAACCCAGCTGACCCCGGAAGAAAAACTGTTGCGTGCGATCTTCGGCGAGAAGGCCTCCGATGTGAAGGACAACTCGCTGCGTGTGCCATCCGGTATGAACGGTACCGTTATCGACGTACAGGTCTTCATCCGCGACGGCGTGCCCAAGGATGCCCGCGCCCTGCAGATTGAAGAAGCCGAACTGGCCAGCGTCAAGAAGGACCTCAACGATCAGCTGCGCATCTTCGAAGGTGATATTTACGATCGTGCTGAAAAGCTCATGACGGGCAAGCAGGCTGCCGGTGGCCCGAACAAGCTCAAGGCCGGTGACAAGATCACCAAGGCCTATCTTGCCGAACTGCCGCGTGACAAGTGGTTCGATGTGCGTCTGCATAACGAAGACGCCAACACCCAGCTTGAACAGCTGGCGGCACAGCTCGCCCAGCAACGCGCCGACTTCGATGCCCGTTATGAAGAGAAGAAGGGCAAGATCACCAGTGGTGATGACCTTGCGCCGGGTGTATTGAAGATGGTCAAGGTCTACATGGCCGTGAAGCGTCGCATCCAGCCGGGTGACAAGATGGCCGGTCGCCACGGTAACAAGGGTGTGATCTCGATGATCGTACCGGTCGAAGACATGCCGTACGGTGAAGATGGCACACCGGTTGATATCGTGCTCAACCCGCTGGGTGTACCGTCACGTATGAACGTTGGTCAGGTGTTGGAGACACATCTCGGCTGGGCCGCGAAGGGTCTGGGGCATCGTATTGGCGAAATGCTTGAAGCACAGGCCAAGGTTGCCGAGATACGTGGTTTCCTCGACAAGATCTACAATTCGGGTGGCAAGAGCGAAGACATCAAGTCTCTGACCGATGATGAAATCCTGGCCCTGGCCGGCAACCTGACTGCGGGTGTGCCGATGGCAACGCCGGTATTTGATGGTGCCTCGGAAGGTGATATCCGTCGCATGCTTGAGCTGGCCGGATTGCCGACCTCGGGTCAGACTACCTTGTATGACGGTCGTACCGGTGATGCTTTCGATCGCCAGGTAACGGTTGGTTACATGTACATCCTCAAGCTCAATCATCTTGTTGATGACAAGATGCATGCGCGTTCAACCGGACCTTACAGTCTTGTTACCCAGCAGCCGCTCGGTGGTAAGGCACAGTTCGGTGGTCAGCGCTTCGGTGAGATGGAAGTCTGGGCACTCGAGGCCTATGGCGCAGCCTACACGCTGCAGGAAATGCTTACCGTCAAGTCGGATGACGTGCAGGGTCGTACCAAGATGTACAAGAACATCGTGGATGGCGATCACCAGATGGTGGCAGGCATGCCGGAGTCCTTTAACGTACTGCTCAAGGAAATCCGTTCACTCGCTATTGATATCGAGTTGGAACAGGACTGAAATTGAGCAACAGGACATCGGAACCCAAAGCTTTAACTTTCGCGACAGGCGGGAAGTGATATGAAAGATTTACTTAATCTTCTAAAACAGCAGAGTCAGTCTGAAGAGTTCGACACAATTCGTATCGGGCTCGCTTCACCGGACAAGATCCGTTCATGGTCTTATGGTGAGGTCAAAAAACCGGAAACGATCAACTATCGTACCTTCAAGCCGGAACGTGACGGTTTGTTCTGCGCGAAGATCTTCGGCCCGGTCAAGGATTACGAATGTCTGTGTGGCAAATACAAGCGCCTCAAGCACCGTGGTGTTATCTGCGAAAAGTGCGGCGTTGAAGTGACACTGGCGAAAGTGCGTCGTGAACGCATGGGCCACATTGAACTGGCCAGCCCGGTTGCGCATATCTGGTACCTGAAGTCACTGCCGTCGCGCATGGGCCTGCTGCTCGACATGACGCTGCGTGATATCGAACGCGTCCTGTACTTTGAGGCCTTCGTCGTCACTGACCCCGGTATGACCACGCTTGAGAAGTATCAGCTGCTCAGCGAAGAACAGTACCTGAACGCGATTGAAGAAAACGGTGACGAATTCAAGGCGGCGATGGGTGCCGAGGCGATCCTCGAACTGCTCAAATCACTCGATCTTGAGGCTGAAATTGCGACGATTCGCGAAGAATTGCCGAAAACCGGTTCCGAAACCAAGATCAAGAAGTACACCAAGCGCCTCAAGCTCATGGAGGCCTTCATCGAGTCGGGCAACAAGCCGGAGTGGATCATCCTGAAGGTGCTGCCGGTATTGCCGCCGGAACTGCGTCCGTTGGTACCGCTGGATGGTGGCCGTTTCGCGACCTCGGATCTGAATGATCTGTACCGTCGTGTGATCAACCGTAACAATCGTCTCAAGCGTCTCATGGACCTGAACGCGCCGGATATTATCGCGCGCAATGAAAAGCGTATGCTGCAGGAATCGGTTGATGCCCTGCTGGATAACGGTCGTCGCGGCAAGGCGATCACCGGTACCAACAGGCGCCCGCTCAAGTCGCTCGCCGACATGATCAAGGGCAAACAGGGCCGCTTCCGTCAGAACCTGCTTGGCAAGCGTGTTGACTACTCGGGCCGTTCAGTGATCGTGGTGGGTCCAACCCTGAAACTGCATCAGTGTGGCCTGCCAAAGAAAATGGCCCTGGAACTGTTCAAGCCATTCATCTTTTCGAAGCTGGAACGTCGCGGCCTGGCGACCACGATCAAGGCTGCAAAGAAGATGGTGGAACGCGAAGGCGCCGAGGTCTGGGATATCCTTGAAGAGGTTATCCGTGAACACCCGGTCATGCTCAACCGTGCACCAACCCTGCATCGTCTCGGCATCCAGGCATTCGAGCCGGTTCTGATCGAAGGCAAGGCCATCCAGCTGCACCCGCTGGTATGTACCGCCTACAATGCTGACTTTGACGGTGACCAGATGGCGGTACACGTGCCGTTGTCACTCGAGGCGCAGCTTGAAGCGCGTGCGCTGATGATGTCGACCAACAATATCCTGTCTCCGGCCAATGGTGATCCGATCATCGTCCCGACCCAGGATGTGGTACTGGGTCTGTACTACATGACCCGTGATCGCATCAATGCGAAGGGTGAAGGCATGTCGTTCACTGACGTCGCCGAAGTCCATCGCGCCTTCGATAATGGCATCGTCCACCTGCAGGCCAGGGTCAATGTCCGCATCACGGAAACGGTTTATGATGAAAACGGTGAACTCGTCACCCAATCACGCCGTGTCCAAACCACCGCCGGTCGTTCGATCCTGTCGGAACTGTTGCCACCAGGTATGTCCTTTGATCTGGTTAACCAGGCGATGAAGAAGAAAGCGATTTCACGCCTGATCAACGAGTGTTACCGCAACGTCGGCCTGAAGGAAACCGTGATCTTTGCCGATCAGCTCATGTATACCGGTTTTTCCTATGCAACCAAGGCCGGTGTGTCGTTTGGCCTGGAAGACATGGTGATACCGCAACAGAAGTACGACATTCTGGGCAAGGCTGAAGCCGAAGTGAAGGAAATCGAGAAGCAATACACCTCGGGTCTGGTCACCAACGGCGAACGTTATAACAAGGTCGTGGATATCTGGTCACACACCAATGATCAGGTTGCCAAGGCAATGATGGAAAAACTCGGCGAGTACGAGGTGGAAGATGCCAAGGGCAACAAGGCCATGCAGGAGTCATTCAACTCTGTCTATATGATGGCCGATTCCGGCGCACGTGGTAGTGCCGCGCAGATTCGCCAGCTTGCCGGTATGCGTGGCCTCATGGCCAAGCCGGACGGCTCGATTATCGAAACGCCGATTACCGCGAACTTCCGTGAAGGCCTGAACGTCATTCAGTACTTTATTTCCACGCATGGTGCACGTAAGGGTCTGGCCGATACCGCGCTGAAGACCGCGAACTCCGGATATCTGACCCGTCGCCTGGTCGACGTCGCCCAGGATCTGGTTGTGACCGAGGAAGATTGCGGTACCGACGAAGGCCTGCTGATGGCGCCGCTGATTGAGGGTGGTGACGTGGTTGAGCCACTGGCTGAACGCGTGCTCGGCCGTGTCGTGGCTGAGGACGTGCTGTTGGCGGATGGCAGTATGGGCGTTGAACGTGGCACCTTGCTGGATGAAGGCTGGGTCGAACGTCTCGAAGAAATGGGCATCGATGAAGTCAAGGTGCGTTCGCCGATTACCTGTGAAACCCGTTATGGCGTGTGTTCAGCCTGTTACGGTCGTGACCTGGCCCGTGGCCACCGCGTTAACCAGGGTGAAGCAGTCGGTGTGATCGCTGCCCAGTCTATCGGTGAGCCGGGTACCCAGCTGACCATGCGTACCTTCCACATTGGTGGTGCGGCATCGCGCTCGGCAGCCGTCAACAACATCCAGGTCAAGAACACGGGCTCTGCCTACCTGCATAACCTGAAGACGGTTACCAACAAGGAAGGCAACCTGGTCGCGGTATCGCGTTCTGGTGAACTGACCGTACATGATGAGCAGGGCCGTGAGCGCGAACGCTACAAGGTGCCGTATGGTGCGGTGATCACGGTTTCTGACGGTGCGGCCATCGAAGGTGGCCAGATCGTCGCCAACTGGGATCCGCATACCCACCCGATCGTGACGGAAGTTGCCGGGACCGCGAAGTTCAACGACTTCGTTGAAGGCGTGACCGTCAACCACACAGTGGATGAGGTTACCGGCCTGTCCAGCATCGTCGTCACGGATCCAAAGACCCGTGGCACTGCGGGCAAGGATCTGAAACCGACCATCAAGCTGGTCGACGCCGAAGGTAATGACGTCATGCTCCCGGGCACGGAAATCCCGGCGCAGTATCCGCTGCCGGCCGATGCGATTGTTAATATCGAGGACGGGAATGTTGTAGTCGTCGGTGACGTCGTAGCCCGTATCCCGCAGGAGTCATCGAAGACCCGTGATATCACGGGTGGTCTGCCGCGCGTTGCCGACCTGTTCGAAGCCCGCAAGCCGAAGGACCCGGCGATTCTTGCCGAGGTGTCCGGTACCATCCAGATGGGCAAGGAAACCAAGGGCAAGCAGGGTGTCATTATCGTTGACGCGAACGGCGAGGAACACGTCGAAAACATTCCGAAGTGGCGTACCCTGACCGTGTTCGAGGGTGAGCACGTCGAGAAGGGTGAAGTACTGGTTGATGGCCCGCCGGCGCCGCAGGATATTCTGCGTCTGCGTGGTGTCAGTGCCCTGGCCAATTACATCGTCAACGAGGTGCAGGAAGTTTACCGCCTGCAGGGTGTGAAGATTAATGACAAGCATATTGAGGTTATTGTGCGCCAGATGATGCGCAAGGCCGAATTGCTTGACAGTGGTGACACCAAATTCCTCAAGGGCGAGCAGGTTGATTTTGCCCGCATCCTCGACGAAAACGACGCCATGCTGGCCGAAGGCAAGGATCCGGCGAAGTTTGAGCGCCAGTTACTGGGTATCACGAAGGCCTCGCTGGCGACCGAATCCTTCATTTCGGCGGCCTCGTTCCAGGAGACCACACGTGTCCTCACCGAGGCCTCGGTACGCGGCATGACAGACGATCTGCGCGGTTTGAAGGAAAATGTCATCGTGGGCCGCCTGATCCCGGCGGGGACCGGCCTGGCGTACCATGCAGAGCGGCGTCGCGAACGTCACGAAGGCGAGGCGGCACCTGCGGGTGTTGAAGCCAACCTGGCGGCACTGGACGCCGCTGCCGCATCCGCCGCCGCGGAAACGACAGACGAGGTCTAAATAAGGTCGGCGCCCGGTCAAGAAAACCGGGCGTCTGGCCTTGACAGACGGGGGCGACGTCCCTACAATCTCGCCTCCTAATTACCGGGCGGACAGTGATCCCGCCTGAGGAAAAAGCAGTGAATATCCGCTAAGCGTTCAGTATCAGACTGGGCGCTTACGTTTATTTTGGGCTGGAGAACAAGGTTTTATGGCCACAATTAATCAGTTGGTTCGCAACCCGCGCAAGCGGAAAGTCGAAAAAAGTAATGTGCCGGCACTCGAGGCATGCCCGCAGAAGCGTGGTGTGTGTACGCGTGTTTACACGACAACACCGAAAAAACCGAACTCGGCGATGCGTAAGGTTGCCCGTGTTCGCCTGACGAATGGCCACGAAGTGTCGAGCTACATTGGCGGTGAAGGTCACAACCTGCAGGAGCACTCGGTGGTGCTTATTCGTGGCGGTCGTGTCAAGGATTTGCCAGGTGTGCGCTATCACACGGTGCGCGGCACGCTGGACACCAGTGGCGTGAGTGAGCGTAAACGGGGCCGTTCCAAGTACGGTACCAAGCGGCCCAAGGGTTAAGAGCGATGCCTAGAAGAAGAGAAGTACCGAAACGCGAAATTTTGCCGGATCCAAAGTTCGGCAATGTCACATTGGCAAAATTCGTCAATGTCATCATGCTCAGCGGCAAGAAGTCTGTAGCTGAGAAAATTGTGTATGGCGCGTTGGATACGATTGCTGAACGTTCCAAGGCTGACCCGCTGGAAATGTTCACCAAGGCTTTGGACAACGTGCGCCCGGTTGTTGAGGTGAAGTCCCGCCGTGTAGGTGGTGCGACTTACCAGGTGCCGGTTGAAGTGCGTGCCGACCGCCGGACAACGCTCGCGATGCGCTGGATTACCGATGCCGCTCGCAAGCGTGGCGAAAAGACCATGGGTCTGCGCCTGGCGGGTGAATTGCTTGAAGCTGCCGAGAACCGCGGTTCCGCAGTGAAGAAGCGTGAAGAAACACACCGTATGGCAGAGGCCAACAAGGCCTTCTCCCATTACCGTTGGTAAGAGAGCTCTATATATAGAGACATTGTTGTGGCACGCAAAACACCAATTGAGCGCTATCGCAATATCGGCATCATGGCGCACATTGATGCGGGTAAAACGACCACAACAGAGCGAGTCCTTTTTTATACCGGGGTCTCGCACAAAATTGGTGAAGTGCACGATGGTGCAGCGACCATGGACTGGATGGAGCAGGAGCAGGAACGTGGTATCACGATTACCTCTGCTGCCACCACCTGTTTCTGGTCAGGTATGGACAAGCAGTTCCCGGAGCATCGGATAAACATTATCGATACGCCGGGGCACGTTGACTTCACGATTGAAGTTGAGCGTTCACTGCGAGTTCTGGATGGCGCATGTGCAGTGTTCTGTGCCGTCGGTGGTGTTGAGCCGCAGTCGGAAACAGTCTGGCGCCAGGCCAACAAGTACAACGTGCCGCGCATGGCCTTTGTGAACAAGATGGACCGTGCAGGCGCAGATTTTCTGCGTGTTGTTGAGCAGATTAAAGAGCGTCTTGGCTCCAACGCCGTACCGATTCAGCTGAATATCGGCGCTGAAGAAGGTTTTGAAGGCGTAATCGACCTGATTGGTATGCGGGCGATTTACTGGAATGAGAGCGACATGGGTACAACCTATGAAGCGAGAGACATTCCGGCTGAGCTACAGGACAAGGCGAATGCGCTGCGCGAGCAGATGCTCGAATCTGCTGCGGAAGCGAATGAAGAATTGATGGAGAAGTACCTGGAAGCAGGTGAGCTCTCCGAGCAAGAAATTATTGAAGGTCTGCGTGTTCAGACCCTGAACAATGAAGTTGTTCCCTGCCTGTGTGGCAGCGCATTCAAGAACAAGGGCGTACAGGCCATGTTGGATGCAGTGATCAATTTCATGCCGTCGCCGGTCGACGTGACTGCCATCAAGGGTGTTCTTGATGACAAGAGCGAAACCGAAGCCGAACGGCACAGTTCAGATGACGAACCGTTCGCGGCACTGGCATTCAAGATTGCCACTGACCCGTTCGTTGGAACACTGACCTTCTTCCGGGTGTACTCGGGTGTGCTGAACTCTGGCGACACGGTATACAACCCGGTGAAAGGCAAGAAAGAGCGCATTGGCCGTATTTTGCAAATGCACTCCAACAGCCGGGAAGAGATAAAGGAAGTCCGCGCGGGTGATATCGCTGCGGCAGTAGGCCTGAAGGATGTCACCACGGGTGACACACTTTGTGACCAGGCAAACGTGATCACGCTGGAGCGCATGGAGTTCCCCGAGCCGGTGATTGCGGTTGCAGTGGAACCAAGGACCAAGGCCGACCAGGAAAAGATGGGTGTCGCGCTGGCAAAACTGGCGCAGGAAGATCCTTCTTTCCGGGTCAGCACTGACGAGGAGTCAGGCCAGACGATTATCGCTGGCATGGGCGAGCTGCATCTCGACATTATTGTCGATCGAATGAAGCGCGAGTTCAGTGTTGAGGCGAATGTTGGTAAGCCGCAGGTGTCTTACCGCGAAACGATTCGCAAGGTTGTTGAAAAGGCTGAAGGCAAGTTTGTCCGTCAGTCAGGTGGCCGGGGACAGTATGGCCACGTTGTCCTCAGGCTTGAACCACGTGAACCGGGTTCAGGCTACGAGTTCGTCAACGAGATCGTTGGCGGTACGGTGCCGAAGGAATACATTGGTGCCGTGGACAAGGGAATACAGGAGCAGTTGGATAATGGCGTGATTGCCGGCTTCCCGCTGGTCGATGTGAAAGTAACGTTGTTTGATGGTTCTTACCACGACGTTGACTCTTCGGAGATGGCATTCAAGATTGCCGGCTCAATGGGGGTCAAGGAAGGCGTCAAGCTGGCCAACCCGGTCTTGCTTGAGCCGATTATGAAAGTCGAAGTGGTAACACCGGAAGACTATATGGGCGACGTGATGGGTGATATTAACCGTCGTCGTGGTCTGCCTCAGGGAATAGAAGATTCTCCTTCAGGCAAGATCATTCGGGCCGAAGTGCCGCTCGCTGAAATGTTCGGTTATGCAACCGATTTGCGCAGCGCCAGCCAGGGTCGAGCCAGTTACAGCATGATGTTTTTGAAATATGCCGAGGCGCCAAGCAGTGTTGCCGAGGCAGTAATAAAGAAAGTGTCATAACAGTTATTAGTGATATGCAGACAAGAGGGTAGCAACCGTGTCTAAGGAAAAATTTGAACGCACCAAACCGCACGTCAACGTAGGCACGATTGGTCACGTTGACCATGGCAAGACCACGCTGACGGCAGCGATCACCAAGGTCATGGCGGAAGCCATGGGTGGTACGGCGA
>JASFJH010000018.1:0-15489 GCA_050122215.1 Granulosicoccaceae bacterium
TGAAAAACTTGATGCCGATTGCGTGAAGGCGCTGATAGACAACCGCGACACCGTCGAGGACATCCAGCGCCGTTTCCAGGAAGACGAGTTCGGTTAATCTTTTATCAACAGCCTCCCCCTGAAAGCAAGAGAGCGGCATAACTTGCGCCAGCGCGTTTCGGAAGTGCTTGATGAATCGCTACGCCTTTCAGAATGAAGGGTTCATGATAAATCTGCGGCCGAAAATCTTTCATCCAGTAATTCGATCCAGTGACTGACCGGCACCGGCGCAGCACTTGCCAGGTGTGTCAGACATCCGATATTGGCCGTCGCAATGGCCTCCGGACGGCTTGCCAGCAAGGTTTCGAGCTTGCGTGCCCGCAACGATTCCGAGAGTTCCCGCTGCAGGATCGAATAGGTGCCCGCCGAGCCGCAGCACATGAACGGGTATTGCACAGGGACCAGCCGGAAACCGGCGCGCTTGAGCAGTTTCTCGACCACACCGTTGAGTTTTTCACCATGCTGCAGGCTGCAGGACGACTGAAAAGCGATGCGTCGCACACGTTGCGGCGCAGGTAAATCATGATGTGGGCCTTCTTTCCATTCTTCGGCGACGACTTCCGCGATGTCCCGGGTCAGTTCCGAGACACGCTTCGCCTTGTCGCGGTACGCGGGATCGTCCTGCAGCAGCTGGCCGTAATCCCGGAAGTGCGTGCCACAGCCGCTGGCAGTCAGGACAATGGCCTCGGCGCCGGCCTCGATGTGCGGCCACAACGCATCAATGTTCTTGCGCATAAAGGCGCGCGCCTCCTCCGTCTCGGCCATGTGCTGGCTCAGGGCCCCGCAGCAGCCGTCGCTGGCGGGTAGCAGCCGGATGCCGAAGCGATCCAGGATGCGTGCTGCCGCGGCATTGATATCCGGCGCCAGTGCCGGCTGTACGCAGCCCTGCCAGATCACCATGTGCCGGGCATGCGCGCGGGCGGGCCAGTCGCCGGCCCTGCGCCGCACCGGGATCCTCGCGCGCACCTCGGCCGGCAGGAAACGACGCAGGACCTGTCCGGCACGCAACAGGGCCGTGAAGCGGTAGCGGTGCGAAATGACAGCACGCAGCACGCGGCGCGTGATTTTCTCTTGCCACGGGCGCGGCACTTCCTTTTCGACGAGTTCCCTGCCGATATCGAGCAGGCGCCCGTAGTGCACATCCTGCGGGCAACTCGTTTCACAGGAACGGCAGGTCAGGCAGCGATCCAGATGAAGTTGCAGGTTGGTGCCGAGCGTCCTGTCCTTGAGGGTTTTTAGCGTATAGGCCGGCGGCAACAGGTCCAGGCCCGGTTCCTTGCCCTCGAGAAACTGCTTGATGAGGAAGATCCGGCCGCGCGGACCGTCCCACTCGTCGTTGAGCAGGCGGAAGGTGGGACAGGTAAATGTGCATTGGCCGCATTGCACGCAGGGTAGCAGCAGTGACTCGGCTTCACGGCCCAGCTCGGTATTCCGGTAGTTTTCGGCCAGTTCAACTTTCATTACCTGAAACTATGTTTCAGGCCTGCCTGTTTGTCCAAGACCTTATTCCGATTATGCCTATAGGCATAGATTATGGATTTCGAGGCACCCTGTTCAAAGCAGTTCACCCTTTATCGTGGCGACCACGTGACCGCCCACGCTCACCTCCGGCGCGCCGCCGGCCATGGCTGCGCGTAACATCACGAGCGAGGGACGCCGAACCTCGTGCCCCTGTTCGATGCGCAGTGACAGCCCGGTGCCGCCGAACACGCCGTGTTGCAGCAGGTAGGCGCCCAGGAACGCCGCGCCGTTTCCCGTGGCCGGGTCTTCGCGCACGCCGTGCGCCTCGAAAAAGAATCTCGCGCTCAGGTCGTTGCGGGGGTCACGCGTTTCATGGCAATACAGGTAGACCAGCGGCGGGAAACCCTGCGCTGCGAGGCCGGCGTAGGCATCGAGATCGAGCCGGCTGCGCTGCAGCGCATCGAGGCTGCGCAGTGGGACAATCATGGCCGAGATCCCGGCGGTGAACTGCTGGATCGGGCTTGTCGCGTCAATGTCCTGCGGCGAGATGCCAAGCGCCGCCGCGATGGGTTCGCGGGGACAACTGGAAGTGGCTGTGACCCGGGGCGCCCGGAACCACGCGACCTCCCCGCCTTCAGCGCTACGCTCGAAACTGACGGGGACCTGCCCCACCGCAAGATTCAGTCGCACCGGGCCGACGGCCTCGGGCGCGATATGCTGCCGGATGATCCACGCCGTGCCCAGGATGGGATGACCGGCAAAGGCAATCTCCCGCGACGGCGTGAAGATCCGCACGCGGTAGCCACCATCGTTCTCGGGCACGGGCACCACGAACGTCGTTTCCGAGTAATTCGTCTCCGCAGCGATCTTTTGCATGGTGTCGTCAGGCAGTGCTTCGTAGCTGACGACAACCGCCAGCGGGTTGCCGCTGTACAGCTGTTCTGCGAAAACATCGACGATATAAAAAAGATGCATCATAAATTTGCGTCGTCCTTTTGCCTTGTAATAAGGAAGCGGGGACGGGTGCCCCGCATTCTATCCCTCGCTATCCGCAGCGCAGCGCGAATACCCCGACCTCGGACTCGTTCATCTGCAGGCGCCGAATGTGGCGGCAGCGACCGGTATTTTCGTCCAGGTCGAGCAGGGTCGCGCAGAATGTCGCTTCGCCATCGGCGACCTCGAGTCGCTCGGGCAGCTTGTGGACCAGGCGCTTTAACCACGTGCCCGTATCCATGCCCACCACCGAGTCATAACAGCCGGTCATGCCGACATCGGTCAGGTAACCCGTGCCCCCGGGCAGGATACGCTCGTCGGCAGTCGGGATATGCGTGTGCGTCCCGACCACGGCCGAGACGCGCCCGTCGAGGTACCAGCCCATCGCGTTCTTCTCGCTGGACACCTCGGCGTGCATGTCCACGAACACGAGCTTCACATCCTCGGGCTTGTGCGCCAGCGCACGGTCCGCGACCGCAAACGGGCAGAACAGGTGCGGGGGCATGAATACCGTGCCCAGCAGGTTGAGGATACCGATCTTGTCACCGCGCGCCGTGGTGGCCACGTGCCAGCCGCTACCGGGCGTGCCCTCGGGGTAGTTGTGCGGGCGCAGGAGGCGGGGCTCGGTCTTTATGTAGTCGAGCGCCTCCTGCTTGTCCCAGGCATGGTTGCCGTTGGTGAGTACGTCCACGCCCAGCGCGAACAACTCCCCGGCGGTCGCGCGCGTCACGCCGTTGCCACCGGCGATGTTTTCGGCGTTGGCGACGACGAGATCGACAGGGTAACGCTTGCGCAGGTGCGGCAGCACCGCTGCGATTACGCGCCGGCCGGGTTCGCCGACGACATCACCGATGAAGAGCAGATGCATGGTAGCTTCCTTGAAGTGCGGTTACTGTCTGCAATCAAACGGGAGCACAGCACAGGACTCTGACAGGTGTCAGAGTCCTGTACCTCGATTTGCTCACCCATACCACCCTGGGCAGGCCATGTTGCAAAATCTTTATTTCTAGACGACTTCCCCTCCCTGCCGGTGCTGCTCGCGCAAACTTTGACTCATGTACTTGCCGAGCACTGCAAGGAAACGTACCCCTTCCTGCGTTCCGGGATCACGTGCTACACGTAACATACAGCCCAGTCCGCCCGTTGCCGGCGGTGCCGCTGCGATGTCCTGACTTGACGCATGGATCGCCTCTGAAAGTGCGATAAGCAGATTCTGGCTGTCCGGGCGATCGAGTACCTGGAGCAGGCGCATCAGGCCCTCGTTGCGTGTCAGACGATCAAGCAGGTTCAGCCCCTCGCTCATCGTCCCTGCCATTCGCGTGACTATTTCATCCGACATCGCATCCCGGGCCGCAGTGACAAGGTTTGCGATTTCGACGAGACCCTGCAGGTCCTGGCCGGTCGTTGCGTCGAAAGGAGTTTCAGTTTGTGTAGTCATATTATGGCTTCCTCAGAGTAGTCCACGCACGCTGGTCCAGTACATCTGGTTGTAGGCCATCTTGAACCAGTGCATAGGTTTCGACGACGGTTTCAGATCAGGCGGATTTTTGTAGTTAAACATCGCGTAGGTCGCGCTATCGTGGCCGGTTTCAATAAAGCAGTACACCTTGCCGTCATAGTCGCGTACCGGCGTACCAATCTTGATGATCGATGCGATATTTTCGGCGACCACCTCGGCCTCGAAGTGCGCAGCCGACCCGGTCTTGCTGACGGGCAGGTTAGTCGTATCACCCAGTACGTAGACGTTGTCGTGGCCCTTCATGGTGAGCTTGTGACGATCCGTCGGAATCCAGCCACCATCACCGAGGTTGTTCTTCTCGATCACTTCCATGCCGCAGTGCGGCGGGATGGCAATAAGCAGATCGTAGGGAGTCTCCGTTTCTTCCTCGCTCTTTACGACCTGGTTTTCCACGTCTACTTCCTTGACGTTGAACAGTGTCTCGTACTCGATTCCCATGCGATCGAACTCGGGCTTGGCCCACTTGGCGACATTCTCGATAGTATGAATGCGGCCGATCGGGTAGTGGTACTTGATTTTGATCTTGTCACGGATACCACGTGCCTTGAAATAATCATGCAGCGAAAATACGAGCTCAACCGGGGCGATCGGGCATTTGTGCGGAACGCCGACAACAACGGCAACCGTCCCCTCCTCGATCTCTCGCAAGCGCTTGAACAACTTGACTGCGGATGCTTCGGTATAGAAAGTCTCTGCTCCCTCCGTCAACCCCGGAACCTGCTCGGGCACGATGCGTGAGCCTGTAGCAATGACGAGCATATCGTACTCGTGTGTCTTGCCGCTTTTGGTTACCACACGGTTCTGATCGAGCTGGAATTGTTCGACCGGGTCAACATGAAAATTGATAGTCGCTTCGAGCAGGCTCCTCTGATCGCGATACAGCTGATCGGGAGTCATCTGTCCGAATGCGACATACAGCAGACCGGGTTGGTACATGTGCTTGTCAGATGCAGAAAGCATCGTGATATGGACCTTGTGGGCGCGAATCTCGGCAGACAGACGTCGCGCCAGGTTGTTAGCCAGAATGGTACCGCCGGTACCGCCACCGACAATTAAGATTCTCATTGTATTCTCCTATCCAAAATTAACGCCCAGGATGTTTATGGCCGCTGGTCAGACGGACATACCCAGACCCGACAGATGACGCCGGATTATTTGGCCTTGCGAATCTTGATGTGCCAGACCCCGTCGATCTTCTCGTTGCTGAGCAATTCGTGCCCAACCTTGTTCACCCACTCCGGCACATCCGCGCCGGAACCCTCATCGGTCGACAACAGTTCGAGCGTATCGCCCACGTCAGCCTGCTTCATGTAGGTAATGAGTTCCATGAGCGGGCCGGGGCAATATGTGTCGCATGCGTCGATTATCTTGATTTCACTCATTGATACTTCTCCAGTTAACTTGGGTTTGATTTGCCGTCACGTTCAAAACGTGAACATTTGACTGCCCTCGGCATCACTCAGAAAGCGCGTCAGTCCAGTCGGCGGCCCGACCTCGGAATCGAGGTCGTCTCCTGTGATTTTCATCAGGTCCAGCGCCATCGAGCATGGCAACAGCTGTGCATCGCCAAGTTCGACTGCCTGCTGGAACAGTTGCTTGAAAGGCGGTACGCCTTCCTGCGCCATAAGTGTCCCGAGCTCGCCCTCGGCCGGTGCATCCCCGTCATGGCCTTTTACGAAATACGGCAGGGCATTCATGGACAAGAACACGGAAACGTCCTCGCCGGTCGCCGCCGCAACCGATGCGATCATCGCGGCCATCTGCAGCTTCTCGCGCGTGCCCGTTACGCACACAATATTGATTTTTTGGGGCATGTAACCTCTACCTCACGTCTAGTACCGGTGTGCCTTGGCGCCCCGGATTGTTTACAGAATTTTCCACACGCTTTTCGATCCCATCGAAAAGGGCTGAACTTTGCTTGCCAAAAAACTCTGGCGATCCTTTGTGCCGGGAGCATCGTGCATGCCGCAAGCCTCCCCGATATTGCGTGTTGACCTTGAGCGTTCCATGTAAATGTCCGCTTCTCATCAAGGTCAGGCCTCCTTGGTCCAGGCGAATTTCTTGATAAGCACCACGCAGATGCCATCAAGCACATAACCGACAGCGCCGATAACGAGAATCATCGACATAAGATTCGGATAGTCCATTCCTTCACGCGCGTCCTGGATGGCGTAGCCAAACCCGGAAGTCACCCCAAGAAATTCCGCCGGGATAAGCACAATCCACGCCACACCCAGGGCAAGACGGATACCTGTCAGCACGTCAAAAGTAATGGCGGGCACGATAATCTTGGTCAACACATGCCAGGGATTGGCGCCAAGATTGCGCGCCACCTTG
Source organism: Granulosicoccaceae bacterium (assembly GCA_050122215.1). GTDB lineage: Bacteria > Pseudomonadota > Gammaproteobacteria > AKS1 > AKS1 > JASFJH01. The sequence continues at coordinate 6,350 of JASFJH010000018.1, forward strand.
AACCAGTTCGGATCGACCTTGGCCAGGCCCGCAGCAGTTGCAAACGCAACCGGCCAAACCGACGCAATCGAGATAAGAAAAATGATTGCATGATCCCATTGCAGAAAGGCAATCACCGCGATCGGTTCCCAGGAAAGCGGACTGACCATCCTCAGGAACTGGAATGGAACATTGGTCAGCTTCTGGAACCAGGCGACACGGCCCATGAGGATACCGATGGGCACACCTATGCTGATGGCGATGAGAAGGCCCATGCCCAGGCGATAGCCACTGGACGAAAGCGCATCCGGGATCGTGTTGTCCTGCCAAAGGTCCGGGATTGCCTCAAACGCCTGAATGACCCCGAAATCGGCAAAGAGCGCGTTTGCGGGGTTCAGCGTGATCAGGTAGATGCTTGCCCACCAAAGAGCGAAAAGTATCGCAAGGCCTCCAAAAAAATTCCCAAGGCCGCGCGCTGTGAATTTAATCAAATAACATATTTGAGGCACGTATGACTGGATGGTGAGTTTCCTGTCCTCAACAGATGCGACGGTACTCATAATACATCTGCCTCCATCCGGGTGACGCGCATATCAAACACTTGAAAATGCGATATTGGTTTATTGCTATATTTATTTTTCATATCCTGCAATTCCGGGTTCATATCTGGTGATTTCTCGTTGACTTCATCGCATCATCAGGCCGCGTAGCCAAAGACGAATGTGTCCTCTCGAAGCTGTCCGACCCTGGGCGTGGTGTATGCGTATCAAGCCCCACCACGGTGCCAACTAAAGCGTTTGATCAACAACACGAGGGTGGTGTCAAGGAAGTAACCTATTATGCCAATCGTGACCACCATTGCTGTCAGGTGGTTGTAGGACAAGGTCTCACGTGCGTCTTCGATGGCGTAGCCAAGACCGGATGTCACGCCGAGATATTCCGCCGGGACCAGCACAATCCAGGCCACACCCAGGGCGAGCCGTATACCTGACAGAATATCGAATGTGATGGCCGGCATAATAATGCGCGTCAGCATGTGCATGGGCCTGGCACCGAGGTTGCGTGCCACCTTGAACCAGGCCGGATCCACCTTGGCCAGGCCCGCGGCTGTCGCAAAAATCACTGGCCAGACCGAAGCCATCGCGATCAGGAAGATAATCGAGTTGTCCCATGCCGAGAACACAAACACGGCAATCGGCATCCATGCGAGCGGGCTGACCATGCGCAGCAGTTGGAAGGGGGAATGGCTCAGTTCGCGGAATCGCTTGTTGCGCCCTACCAGGATACCGAGCGGCAAGCCAATGATGATTGCGATAGCCAGCCCACCCGCCAGTCGGTATGAACTTGCAGCGACTGCATTCTGTATCTTTCCTTCCTCCCACAGACTCGGGAATGCTTCCAGCGTCGGAATTAACCCGAATGTGGCAAAACTCTGCGTGTCGGGATTCTTTGCAATGTAGTAGCCAAAAATGCCCCAGAGCAGGAGTAATATCGAAAGTCCGGCAAGCGCCCATCCGAGCCGCTTGACCACCGGATTTTGAAAAAATCCGGTGGTCAAGCCCCTGTCGGAGGATCCAACGGCTGTATTCATGTCTTAATTACCTCTACCCGTTCATAGGGGTTTCCGGCTTGCGGAACGCTGGGATCCTTTCTCCAATCGGGATATTTCTCGAGCGATTTCTTGACGTAGTCGTATTGGACGAGGTCCTTGGCCACGTGTTCGCCGGTGATCTTGGTAAGGAAATCCGAATCGCCGGTGAGTGTCGTTTTTTGCAGTTCCTCGACAATACGCACCGTGGCCGACGGATACGGCCAGGCCTGGAAGTTGATGCGGTCCTGTCCCCAATCCAGATTCTGGATGGCGTGGGGGTTATTGTAGTAGGCCGGATCGTAGAAGAGCATCGCCCGCTCGATCACCTCGGAAGGGAACGGCAAATATTTCTTGCCATCCTTGGACAGCATATGCGCCATCTCTTTTCTGTTCGCGCCAAGATGCAGCTGCGCACGGATGATGGCATTGTGAACGCCTTGCGCCCAGGCTGCCCTGTCTGGATCCATGGCGTCATCCTCGTGCATGACGACCACGCAGCACGGATGACCCTTCCAGATGTCGCCGTTGAAACGCAGAATTTCACCCTGGGCCTTGAGCTCGCCCATGGCGCAGAATGGCTCTGCCACGCAATAGCCATCGATTTGCTTGGACGCAAGAGCGGGCGGCATATCGGGCGGGTTGAGCACGAGGAAGTTACACTCGTTGGGCGCGAGTTTCGCGTTCTGCGGCCGTATCACCGGCGTGATGCCATGATCCTTCAGCAGCATTTGCGAGACAATATTGTGCATCGAATACCAGAACGGCATGGCGAACTGCTTGCCACCCATATCCTTGGGAGATTTGATCCCGCTGTCCTTGTGGACCACCATGGCCGAGCCGTTAGTGTGATCCCAGGCCGTGATTTTCACCGGGTAGTTGTTGTTGTACCGCATCCAGATCGGAATCGGAGCGAGCATATGCGTGAGGTTGAAGCGGTGGGATGCAAATGCTTCGACCAGTGGCGACCAACCGCGAATAAGCGTGGGCTTCTCAGAGTCAATACCCTCATCCTTGAAGTAGCCCAGTTCGTGTGCGACCAGTAGTGCCGCTGCATCGGTAATCGGGATATAGCCCATCCGGACTACCGGATCAAATGGTTGCTTCTTTTGAGCGAAAGCGGACGTCATGGGCGACATTCCGCCGAGTGCGGCCATAGCCGCGCCTGCCTTGAGCAGGTTACGCCGACTGATACCGGTGCCCAGCACATCACTAAATCGCGAGTCGTAGTCCAGGACCAGATTAGGATCGTTAATACCATCACCGTGCTTCTTGTAATCGAGCGGCACTCCCAGGATTTTATCGGTATGCCGATTGTTATGCTTTTTACTCATTTCCTCTCTCCTAAAGATGCTTACAGCTTCGTGGGTATTCCAGCCTTGCGCCTCTGCCCCGGCTTTTCTGCTCAGGACATTAATGCTTACTGGACTGCTTCCATAGCCGTATCTCCTCCTTTTGAATGGGCGGCCGTTTGGAATGTCGACATCAGGCGCGCGCGCAGTTCTTGCACTGCAGGATCCTGACGGTCCCTCGGGTCGGGGAGATCGACATCGAGTTCGTGAACGATGTTCCCGGGGGAGCCGGCCATGATCACCGCACGATCCGCCATGATCACGGCCTCGTCGATGTCGTGGGTAACGATAACTATGTTAAATCCAAGGCGCTTGGCGATGGAGCGCACATCACGCTGCAGAGAAGCACGGGTGAAGGCGTCGAGCGCAGAGAAGGGTTCATCCAGCAGCAGGAGTTCGGGTTCCATCACCAGGGAGCGCGCGAGTGCCACACGCTGCTGCTGGCCGCCGGACAGATCCTGTACGTTGGAGTCGGCATAGTCCTGCAATTCAACGAGATTGATTGCCTCGGCGACACGCTCCTGGATTTCCTTCTTCGACCAGCGTCCGAAACTAAGGCCAACCCCGACGTTCTGGGAAACTGTCATCCAGGGAAACAGATGCGGTGCCTGAAACATCATGACCCAGCGAGGCGACGGCGCTTCAACCGACGTGCCATCGAGCAGCACCTTGCCCTCCGTGGGGTGCAATATACCGGCCAGGATATGCAGAAGTGTCGATTTGCCACACCCGGAACGACCGATGATTGCCAGCGCCTCGCCGGGTGGCGATTCCAGGTCAACGCGATTAAAGGTGACCGGGCACCGCGGGTTGTAGCGATGAGTAAGGCCCTGGATCTCGATTTTTGTTCCACGTATTGACATCTACTGATTCCTCTATCTACTGCCACTGCGCTCACCGTCAAGGGCTCACGGCATGGTTACTGTTAGATTTGATACTGACATCTACTTCGGAAATGACTGCTACAACATGCAGGCCTCAAGTTCCTCTTTACTGCATTGCGCCCAGTATTCGTCCCGATTGATTAACTCCGTCAGGCGCTGTTGAGACGCCGTTCAAGTTCTTCCATCCGCGTAGCGAGTTCACCCTCGTCCAGTAAACCTCGCTTGATCATGGAGTGAGCCAGCGCCAGGAGCTGCCGTTCAGGGAATGGCACATCCTCATAGATGGTTTCGGACAGTTCATCCTCTTCCGCACGACGTTCGAGCGAGGGCAAGGCACAGGTATCCGTGTCGACCTCACTGTAGGGCTTGACACATGAGTCTGCGGCGAGGAGATCACAGGTCGTCTCCAGTGTAATCTTCCACGGCGGATCCGGGTTGGTTACACCATACTGCATTGCCAGTTCTTCCCAGACCCTGCCATTCGTCTGAATCTTCTCAAGCAGAGGAATGGGAGATGTATCGATCACGTAATCGTTGACTTCACTACTTGTGTCATTGCTCGAAGCGCTCATGGCTCACTCCTTGTTTGCATTAATGATCGTGTTGGACCGGATGGATTGCCTTGCGCACCGGACGCTTGGCATTCGACGTGATACCCGGTTTGGGCACCGCTACCCCAATCAGGCAGTCCCGGGTCACGATTTCGGCCAGCTGATCTTCAGTCCAGCCTTCCGTACCCTCGGGTCGTACCGGCATCACAATGTAACGGGTCTTCTGGTTGGAATCTGCGACCCTGATCTCGACATCCGGATCCAGCTGCAGGCCAAACTCGGAAAGCACCTGCCGCGGCCAGCGGACCAGGCGGCGACGATAGTTCGGGGTCCGGTACCACTCCGGTGATTGACCGAGAATCGGGCGCGGGTAACAGGAGCACAGCGTGCACACGACCACGTGCTTCAGCTTGGGAGTGTCGACGAGGACTCGCAGGTTGCAGTAATCGCTCGGGGTACCGAACTGGGTCGGCGGGCTGGTTACCCAGTCGACATCTACCGCCTTGCTGGCCTCGACACCGTCTTCCTCGCACAGCTTCTTGTACTCGGGATCCAGCCATGCCTTGGCAACCAGGCGCGCTGCAGGCAGCGGGCCGAGAGTGTGCACATACTCGGTCCAGACCCGATGGTCCTCGGCGGAAAATAGCCCTTTCTCGATAGCGAGTTCGCGAACAGCCATCTCGAGGATCTCGAAATCGCTGACCTCGTCGACCATCGGTGCCGGCTTGTGACTATGTTCATGTTCATGATCAGACATCAGTACTTCCTCTTATGTTCAGTAATTTCCGTTAGCCGGTTCAGACCGATTCGAGATATCGCTCGGGAAACTCGGTCTCCAACGTGTCGTTCGCATATTCATCGCTGTATTCAGGCCACAGGTCTTTCTGCATGAACTTCACGCTGTAGAACCATTCCGGATCATCCTCGTTGCCAAAGGCCTCGTCTTCGGCGGCCGGGCTTTCGTAGACCAGTCTGGTGACAATGCCTTCAGCTCCGCGCGTATAGGTCATCGTGCGCGTATAGAAAATATCCGGCAGATCCTTGATGCGAACGCGATCGCCTTCCTGGAATTTCGGTTTGCCGGCCATGCCCTTGAAACACTGGGGATCGCCAATGCCCGTGGCCATCTTGGCATGATGTTCTGTGTCGTAAACGGGTTTAGTCATGGCGCTTTTTCACCTCTTCAATTTTGTTGACCAGTTCAGTGAGCGTGCAGAACTGTTTGTCGACCAGGATCCGCGCTGCAGTGAGCAACCAGCGACCGTAGTAGGGAAGACCCAGGTATTGCGTCTGGCCAACATCAACGTTCTGCTTGCGGCGACGCTCTTCTGCCGTCCACACCCCGCGCCAGGCCAGGCATTCGCAGGTTGCAAAGGTGTTCAACTCCCACTGCTCTTCCTCTTTCTCTTCCCACACGATAGGTACATCCGGTTCGCCACCGACGTCATGCGGGGTACGCGTATAGGCGCGCCAAAGTGTGTGATCGATTTCATCGGGGGCAGGCGCGTGCGTCTGCTGGTGCAGAGCAGGCTGCAGGAGCCCGACAGTATTGATATGCCGGAGAACCTCTTCTCGAGTAGACGATGACATTATTTTTTCACTCCTCTGTAGATTACGAGCAATCGGCTTATGCCTGATGCTCTATCAACATATGCGAATATACTTACTTTCGCATTCATTGAACCCAAGACAACAACGCCATGATTTGCTTTTTTATCGTCATCCGCTGCACTGGTTACTTGAGACAGCATCACAATTCATTGACGTTTTAACTATGAACCAGCGAAATATAGTTTTCCAAGACTAAATTCCGATGAGCGCTATAGGTGTTGGCTATGCACCGAAACGCATCGCACGCCTTTCATCCGCCGCCCCTGCGGGCCGGCCGTCCACCATGGTTTCATCCAGAATCCGGGAGAGGTGCCACCAACGCGTGTGGCAACAAGCAGGCGATGACAGGCTGCTATCGTTCCTGGCAGCCCCTACCAGTCTTGAACTGGTTTATTTATTGCGTGCACAGCCGGTGAGCCGGAATACGTCTTTTCGCTCCATGGCGTGTACAGCCAAAATGCGTGCCGTACCGGGTCTATCCGGTGCGGCGCGCCAGGAAAGTGTAATAATTACATGCCGCGAAGAACGTCCCGTTTTCCATCGCCTCGAGCTGCTCGTTGAGCCAGATATCCACTGCCTGCGTCGAAAACAGGCCGGCACGCTTGACGTATGGCACGTAGGTTTCCGCGAAGGTCTTGAAGTAGCTTCCGTCGCCGATTTCAACCACCGACTCGCCCCAGGCCTCTGTCAGTTTCAGCCCGAGTTCGGGTAACAGTCGCGGCAAATCGCGCATGATGCGCGGATTATTAAAGGTCGTATTCGCCAGTGCTGCATCCATTTTCTGGCCGAAGCCATGATCGGGAAAAGCGTACATGAGCGAGGCATAATCACCATCAAAAACAGCCACTATACCGCCGGGACGAACGACGCGTGCCATCTCACTGAGAACCTTTGCCGGTTCAGTAACATGACTTATCAGCGTATGCGCGATAACCACATCGAACGTCGCGGAGGGAAAATCCAGATCATGTACGTCACCTTCCTGGAAGGTTATCCGATCGCTGACTTTTTCAAACTGTGCGAATTTGTTCGCCGCATCAATAAAAGAGGGGCATTGATCTACACCGATCGCCTCGCCCGTAAAGTCGTCACGGCGGGCGAGTGTGCGAAGCACAACACCTGTGCCACAGCCAACCTCCAGAATTTTTGCAGACGGGGGCAAGGCCAGCCGGTTCGCATATTTTTCAAACAGATTTGCGAAGACAGGAACCCGGGCGCGACTTTCAAGCCGGGCAATCAGGCGTTCATGTGCTGCTTCATCAAGTTCATTAACAAACCGGTGCGGATCATGCATTACTGATTCCCCTCATGCATTGACTCAGACGAATCGGCTATGGTCCGTCGCCCCCTGAACAGGCCGGCAGGATGATTGCTTCTCCCTGATCCGCTGTGACACCTTCGTGCTCCAACGTCCCTGCTGCTGTAAGTGCCTCTGGCAATACCGGCAACATCACACATCATTGGCGCTGTTACCATGGTTTGTATGGTAAGAATTTACCATTCAGAGTGACCACGACTCGGTCACCTTTCGGATCTTCCTGCTTTTCTATGTTCATGGTGAAATCAATCGCACTCATGATGCCATCACCGAATTTCTCACCGATCAACTCCTTGATGGTCTCACCATACACGCCCACGATCTCGTACCAGCGGTAGATCACCGGATCGGTCGGAACAGTCTGGTCCCAGGTCTTGAGAGGAAATTGTTGCAACGCGGTTGAAACCTCATTCCCCAGGCCAAGTGTCTTGGCCACTGCGTCGGCATTTTCCTTTTCCAGGTGGTTCATACCAAGGCATGCCGAACAGGTAAATTCAGGAGACAAATCAGCGGCCCTGGCGATGTCGTCCCACTTCAGGCCCTTTTCTGATTTAGCCTGAAGTATGGCCTCTTTCATTTCAGTTTTATTCATTGGATTTATCCATTATTGATTGGCAGGGTGTGTTACCTGCAGGTACAGCACAACACTCTTCTGCCCGGACCGTCACAGATCGAACCGGGAGGCAATTTGCCTCCCGGTTCGGTCACAATACCCGCCTTCAGGTGAAGCTCAGAGCGAGGAACAACCCACCGGTCAGCAGGGCGGCAACACTGCTGAAACGCGCAGCAATCGAACGCGCCTTTTCGGAACGCGCAGCGAGTTTCTCCAGACCCAGCACACCACCGGCGATGAGTGCATACTGGATAGCGGCAAATCCGACCAGGTAGGCCAGCAGTGGCGTGGTTTCCGCACCGACAATCGATTCACCGTAGGCGTAGCCATGCAGGATACCGCTCACGGCAAAGACAGCGCTCAGTGCAAACGCCCCTGGATAACGGCGGGTCAACGCCAGCACACCTCCGATCACGACGGTGAGTGCCACCAGTGTTTCCGACATCGGGATGTTCGCGGCGCCAAGGTGCAGCACGGTGCCTCCAATGGCCGCACCGACGAAGGCCAGCGGTGCCACGAAACGTGCCGAACCTTTAAGGGCACAGGCCAGTAACATGGCCACGACAATGAACGCAAAATGATCAAGACCGATGATCGGATGTGCAAAACCCGACAGAAGGCCCTGGCTGAAGGTCTGTGGTGTTTCGCCGCCCATCGCGTGATGCGCGAATGCCGGGGATGAGGCGATCAGCAACAGCCCACCGGTTACCGCGGGTAATCCGCGCAAATAGTCTTTTTGTATGTTGTTTGCAAAACTCATAGCAATTATCCTCACTGTTAACTATTTTGTTACCCGACTTGTAGACAGCCTTCCTTAAATGATTTGTATGGCAAAACTGCATCGCACACGAGTACCCATCCTGCTTTACGTCCGGATCACAAGCACCTCGTCTTGCACTCCTGCGGCTTACCTCCACAAATAACTTGCTAATATACTAATCTACTAATTTTCTGAAATTAGTTTTCAACAACCTGGTTTACACTGAACAACGGTACGTGCCCGAATCATGCCCAAACACTGTGTCTCCAGCATGAAAGGAAGCACGAGCCCTTGTTGCAACTAACTATGTACGATGCGAATATAGTTTTCCAAGATTAAATTCCGATGAGCACTATAGGAGTTGGCTATGGCTCGCAATATCGTCTTTCCGCGCTCGATCCACTACCTGCTCGCGGTAGCGGAACACCAGAGCTTCACGCGCGCAGCCGAAGTGCTCTATGTCTCGCAGCCAACCCTGTCGTAG
>JASFJH010000019.1:0-15390 GCA_050122215.1 Granulosicoccaceae bacterium
GTTTGCCGGCAAGCCGGTTAATGCCGCTGTGATTCATGATATTGCCGAGGCCTACCCTGATTTGCCGATCCAGGTCGGTGGTGGTATTCGCGATGAAGACACCATCCAGACCTATCTCGAAGCCGGTGTGGAGTATGTCATCATCGGCACCAAGGCGGTCAATGCACCACACTTTGTCGCCGACATCTGCATCGAGTTCCCCGGTCACATCATTATTGGCCTGGATGCAAAGGACGGCAAGGTCGCGATCGATGGCTGGTCGAAACTCTCGCATCACGACGTCATCGACATGGCGCAGCACTTCGAGCGCGATGGCGTCGAGGCGATCATCTTCACCGACATCGGCCGTGACGGCATGATGACAGGTGTAAATATCGAAGCGACCGTCGAACTGGCCAAGGCGATTACCATTCCCGTGATCGCCTCGGGCGGCATCAGCAATATGGATGATATCCGTCGCCTTGCCGAAGTCAGCAACGAGGGTATCAGTGGCGCGATCACCGGTCGCGCGATCTACGAGGGCACGCTCGATTTTGCCGAAGCGCAGAAACTTGCCGACGAGTTGTGCGACAAGGAATAACAGCCAACGCAGAGACGCCAGGACGCAGAGAACGCAAAGTGTTTACAAGTATTGATAGCAAAGATTTTAAATTCCTCCACGACCTTTGCGCCTGTGCGCCGGTGCGTTGAGATTTTTCTATGGGCCTGGCGAAACGCATCATTCCCTGTCTCGATGTCGATAACGGTCGCGTCGTCAAGGGCGTGCAGTTTGTCGATATCCGTGACGCCGGTGACCCGGTCGAGGTGGCGCGACGTTACGATGAACAGGGTGCGGATGAGATCACCTTTCTCGATATTACCGCGAGTTCGGATAACCGCGACACCATCGTGCATGTCGTCGAACAGGTCGCCGGGCAGGTCTTCATCCCGCTGACCGTCGGTGGCGGGATCCGCACCGTGGACGATATCCGCCGTATGCTCAATGCCGGTGCCGACAAGGTTGGCATCAACACCGCGGCTGTGAACAACCCGGAATTTGTGCGCGAGGCTGCGGAGAAATTCGGTTCGCAGTGTATCGTCATCGCCATTGATGCGAAGAAGGTCAGCACCGAAGGCGAGCCGGACCGCTGGGAGATCTTCACCCACGGCGGCCGCAAGCCGACCGGGCTGGATGCGGTCGAGTGGGCGAAAAAAATGGTGGCCTATGGCGCCGGCGAGATCCTGCTCACCAGCATGGACCGCGACGGCACGCGTGATGGCTTCGACCTGGCCCTGACCCGCGCCATCAGTGACGCGGTCGATGTGCCCGTAATCGCCTCGGGCGGGGTCGGCAACCTGGATCACCTCGTCGAAGGTGTGAAGCAGGGCGGCGCCGATGCTGTGCTCGCCGCGAGCATTTTCCATTTTGGCGATTACACGGTGGGCGAGGCGAAGCGGCATATGGCGAAAAATGGCATAGAGATGAGGCTTTAGGTCTCAAATACCCGACGCAAAGACGCAAAGACGCAAAGACGCAAAGACGCAAAGACGCAAAGACGCAAAGACGCGAAGGCGCAAAGGGCGCCGAGCATGAAGAAACGCGAGATTCTGTTTTCTTGTTTTTCTCTGCGTTCCCCGCGTCTTGGCGCCTCAGCGTTGGATTTTCCATCCCTTGAAATTCGCAGATAATCTAATTTTTCATGGTTCATCAGGGGCTTGGCGCGGTTTGCTGATCCGGGTCGGAGTTTTTCTGCTACACTAGCCTGCCTTGAACCGGACAGTATATAAAGGTGTAACATGGGCGAGCAGTGGCTCGATGAGATCAAGTGGGACGCGGACGGGCTCGTGCCCGCGATCGCGCAGGAACTTGGCTCCGGCAAGGTGCTCATGATGGCCTGGATGAACCGTGAAGCACTGAAACTCACGGTCGAGGAAGGCCGGGCGATTTACTGGTCGCGCTCGCGCGGCAAGCTGTGGCGCAAGGGCGAGGAGTCCGGGAACGTGCAGAAACTGCACGATATCCGGCTGGATTGCGATAATGATGTGATCCTGCTGACGGTCGAACAGCTCGGCGGGATTGCCTGCCACACGGGCCGGCACAACTGCTTCTACAAGCAACTGCAGGACGGGCAGTGGAAGGCGGTGGAGCCGGTGCTCAAGGATCCGGAACAGATATACGGTTAACGATGTCTGATGTATTGAACAATCTGGCACAGGTACTCGAGGCCCGCAAGCACGCGGAGGCCGACAGCTCCTACGTGGCCAGCCTGTACGCCAGGGGCCTCGACACGATTTTGAAAAAGATCGGTGAAGAGGCGACCGAAACGGTCATGGCGGCAAAGGATGGCGACAAGGGCCAGATCGTGTATGAAATCGCCGATCTGTGGTTTCATACGCTTGTGCTGCTGGCACATGAAGGGCTTGGGCCCGATGATATCCTCGCCGAAATGGATCGGCGTTTCGGGGTATCCGGGCACGAGGAAAAGGCCTCACGCGAGGCCAAGTAACAGTCAAGTAACAGGTAGTGGAGAACGCAAATGGGTTTTGGTGGCATAGGTCCGGGCTCGCTCATTCTGATCCTGGTGATCGTTATTCTCTTGTTCGGCACGAAGAAGCTGCGCAACGTGGGCGGTGATCTTGGCGGTGCGCTGAAGAGCTTCCGCAAGGCCGTTAAGGAAGGTGATGACACCGAAGGTGGTGAGAAGGATGCTAAGCTTGAAGAAAAAGAAGGCAGCACCATCGAAGGTGAAAGCGTCCGCGAAGACGAAAAGAACAAGAGCTGATCATTACGCCAGTATCATTCATGCCCGCAGGGCGTGACTGAACCGTAGCGGCCCTCGCCATGTTCGATATCGGTTTCTTCGAGCTCATCCTGATCGGAATCGTTGCGCTGCTCGTCATCGGGCCGGAGCGTCTGCCCGGTGTTGCGCGCACGGCGGGCCTGTGGGTCGGCAAGATGCGCAACTTTGTGTCCTCGGTCAAAGAAGATATTGACCAGGAGCTCAAGGCCGACGAACTCAAGCGCATCATGAAGCAGCATGCCGAATCGACCAGTGTCCACGATATCATCGAGCAGACGAAAGAGGCGGCCGAGGAAATTAAAAGGAATACCTACGCGGTGCGCGCGATTCCCGACGAAGGCGACGAACCGGAAGCAGAGGCTGGGAAAGAGGCGGGTGAGTCTGAAGCAGAACAACCCGATACAGCAAAGCCTGAAGCCGACAACAAGGAACAGGTCAACAAGTACGCCATAAAACCGGATTCAGGCAATGACAAAGCAGACTGAATCTACAGAAGATAACAGCCTGATATCCCATCTTATCGAGTTGCGTGATCGCCTGTTACGCAGTGTGCTCGTGGTTATCGTTTTGTTGGTGCCGTTATTCTATTTCGGCAACGAGTTATACACCCTGCTCGCCGAGCCACTGTTGCGGCACATGCCTGAAGGCACCAACATGATTGCCACCGAGGTGGCCTCACCGTTCCTGACTCCTTTCAAGCTGTCCCTGATCGCCGCAATCTTTCTGGCCGTGCCGTACCTGCTTTACCAGGCCTGGGCCTTTATGGCGCCGGGCCTGTACCAGCATGAACGCAAGCTGGTCGTGCCGCTGCTGATTTCCAGCACCTTGCTGTTCTATGCGGGCATCGCGTTTGCCTATTATGTCGTGTTTCCGCTCGTGTTCGGTTTCTTCATTGGCGTGGCGCCGGAAGGCGTGGCGGTGATGACCGATATCTCGAAGTACCTCGACTTCGTGCTGAAGTTGTTTATCGCCTTCGGTATTGCCTTCGAGGTGCCGATTGCCACCATCCTGATGTGCTGGACCGGCATGACCACGCCGGACAGGCTGGCGCAAAAACGCCCCTATATTATCGTCGGGGCATTTGTGATCGGCATGCTCATGACGCCGCCCGATATCATTTCCCAAACCCTGCTGGCGCTGCCGATGTGGGCGCTGTTCGAGGTCGGGATCTTTTTTGCCCGGCGCATGCCGAAACGCGAAGAGGCGGAAAGCGAGGAAGAACACAGTATCGCCGCGCCCGGCCAGGCTGCCGCGGCGGCAACGGTTGCCACCGGCAGTGAAGCCGTCGCTGGTGACCAGCAGGATGTCGTGGAAGAGGCCGAGCCCTATAGCGAGATGACGGATGAAGAAATGGAAGACGAGTTCGATCGCCTCGAGGAGGAAGAAGAGGGACTCAATGCCGAAGATGACACCACGAAAAAGACTCCTGACGACGAGCCAGACGCCAGCAAGGATTGACCCCGATTGCAGGCTGGATAAACGCCCACTTGGCTGAATCGCCAAATCATGGAATAAACCTCGCGCTACCCCGTCATATCCAGTAATACCAATAATTCAGGAAAGGATTCGGCGTATGCGTTTGATCGTTCTGCTCAGTGCATTGTTATGCAGCCCCGTGACGGGAGCGCTGGCCGCGGAAAATACCCTGCGCAATGACCCCTCTCCCTATCTCGCCATGCATGGCAAAGACCCGGTGCACTGGCAGCACTGGGATGGCCAGGCCATTGAGCAGGCGCGTCAGCAGGACAAGCTGTTGTTTGTCTCGATCGGTTATTTCTCCTGTCACTGGTGTCACGTTATGCAGCGTGAGAGTTACCAGGATGCTGATATCGCTGCCTTGCTTAACAAGCACTTTGTCGCGGTCAAGGTTGACCGCGAACTCAATCCGGCACTCGATGCGCGCCTGATCGATTTCGTGGAACGCACCCGCGGTTATTCCGGGTGGCCACTGAATGTGTTTGTTACCCCGGAGGGCTACCCCTTGCTGGGGCTGGTCTATTTACCGCCGGCCGATTTCAAGAATCTGCTGATCGAACTACAGGCGGCCTGGCAAAACGATGCCGCCGCCCTGCGGGGCGATGCCCAACAGGCAGCCAGTGAACTGGCGCCACAACCATGGCCACGCGGCAGGACACTGGCAGAGGATTACCTGGACAAGCTTCGGCCTGAATTCAATTTCAAGGTATTGCTGCGCGGTGATCGTTTTCTCGGCGGCTTTGGTGATCAAAGCAAGTTCCCCCATGTGCCACAGCTAGCCGCACTGCTGGAAAGTCATGCCCGCGAGCCGGATACAGAGGTGCAAAAATTTCTCGTCAATACTCTCGAACATATGGCGCAAATGGGCCTGCGCGATCACCTCGGTGGCGGTTTTTTCCGCTACACAGTTGACCCGCAATGGCGGGTGCCGCATTTTGAAAAGATGCTGTATGACAATGCCTTGCTGGCCCGCTTGTACCTGCGGGCGGGCGAGGTACTGAAGCGCCCGGATTTCACCGCCGTGGCGCATGAGACACTGCGTTTTATGCAGTCCGCTTTGCAGGTCCGGGATGGTGCCCTGGCAGCGAGCCTGTCGGCAATCGATAGCAAGAATGTCGAGGGGGGCTATTACCTGTGGCAAGACGACGAGCTGAAAACGCAGCTGTCGGCGGATGACTATGCCTTTGTGCGCGAGCACTGGGCGATGGTCAGTGGTCCGGTTACCGAGGACGGATACCTGGCCATGGCGGCGACGTCATTAGCGGACATGGCGACAGCACGCGGCGTTCCACTCAAACAGCTACAGCAACAACGTGCGCGGATTTATACCAGTCTGCGCACGTTGCAGGACAAGCGCCATGTGCCACGGGACGAGAAACAGCTCGCGGCATGGAATGCGCTGGCCCTGAGCGCATTTATCGAGGCAGCACGCCGGGACAACACTGGCACATGGCACCAGACGGCAAAACAGATCCGCGATTACCTCGTCAAGACACTGTGGGATGGCAAACAGTTATACCGCGCCCGTAGCGCAAAGGGTGCGCCACTGGGTGCGGTAACGCTGGCGGATTATGCCTATGCGGCCGAGGCGCTGCGCCACTGGAGTGAGCTCAGTGGCAACCAGACCGATCGCCAACTGGCAGCAACACTGCTGGAGCAGGCCTGGCAACGCTTCTTCAATGACTACGGTTTTCGCCGCCAGCAGCAAAGCCTGCTGGCGCTGGCCGAGGGGGAGGTCTGGCTGGCCGATTCGCCGTTGCCGTCGCCCTCGGCCGTGTTACTCGGTGAAACCCTGCGGGTGTTCGACAAGGAGCATGTCTTGCACAAGCGGGCGCGTGAGGTCATCGCAGCGGGAAGCGGGTTACTGAATGAAGAGCCGTTCTGGTTTGCCAGCCATATGCAGGTGTTGCTTACGCAGCCCTGAGTTCGCGACCATGCAATGTTGCGTAAATAACCGGAACGACAAACAGGCTGACCAGCAGCGAGAAACTCAGTCCGGCAACGATCGTTACTGCAAGCGGCTGTAGCATCTCGGCACCTTCGCCGAGATTCATTGCCAGCGGCAACATGCCGACCACGGTGGTCAGCGTGGTCATGAGGATAGGGCGCAGGCGCAGGCGGGCGGCCTCGTAGATGGCTTCCAGCATGGCCCTGCCTTCGCTACGCAGGATCTCGATATATTCAACCAGTACGATCGCATTGTTCACGACAATGCCGGCGAGCATGATCAGGCCGAGCCAGACCGGCATGGAGATCGGCAAGCCAATGACCTGCAGGCCAATCGCGACCCCGATGATGGCAAACGGGATACTGAGCAGGATCACAACCGGGTTGATCAGGGATTCATACTGCACGGCCATGACCACGAACACGAGGAACAGCGCGAGTACCAGCAACATGCTGAATATTCGCTTGCCTTCCTGCAGGCTTTGCAAGGAGCCGGCATCGTACCAGGTATAACCCTCCGGCAGTTCCAGATCGGCAAGGCGCCTGTTGACTTCGGCATAGACCTCACCGCTGGTGGCGCCACTGATGGTGGCACTGATCTCGACGATACGTTGCTGCCGGTCGCGCAGGATCTGCGCCGGGGTCGGGATCAGTTCAACGCTGGCCACGTCGCGCAGGTACACGGCCGGCCGGGATTTGTCCGCGGCAAACAACCGGATATTGCCGAGTGCATCGGGGCTGTCGGTTTCGGTGCGCGGCAGGCGCAGGCGCACATCGTAACTGCGGTCATTATCGATAAAATCAGTCACGACTTCGCCTTCCAGCGCGAGCCGCATCGCGCGGCCGACGGTCTCGACATCGAGGCCAAGGCTGGCGGCACGAATGCGATCGACGACAATCGATAATTCCTGGCGGATTTCTTCCGATGAGTGTTTCAGGTTAACCAGGCCGCCGGTGCCACGTAAACGGTTCAGGATCTCATCACCAATTTCATCCAGCGTGGCAAGCGCCGGTCCCTGCACACGGATATTCAGATCATCATCACCCCTGCCCAGACGTATGCCGCGGATGCCATAGGCACGCATACGTACCCGGAAGCCGGCCAGGTTCAGCTTGCTTATCTTGCCACTGCTTGCCTTGATCCAGTCATTAATCCCCGGCTCGCGCTGGTCACGCGGCACCAGTTGCACGGTCAGGGTGCTCTGATTACTGGCCTCGTATTCGGAACGGCCAAAGATCCGGCCACCGACAATGGTGAAGACGCCTTCGACGTTTTCATCCTCGTGCAACAGGCCTTCAATTTTGCGTACCGCCTGTTCCATTTCAGGTAACGAGATGCCGGGGTCGGCACTGATACTGACACGTACCCGACCATCATCGAGTGTCGGCAGGAACGCCTGTTTCTGCGCCTTGAAATACATACTCACGCCACTGATGGCCAGACCGGCAATAAATACCGCCATGAGAAGGGTGCGCAGGGTGGCATGAGTCAGAATCTGCTGGATGACCCTGGCATAGTGTCGGCGCAGCCAGTTGACGAACCTGTCAATGCGAATCCGTGCTGCATGCACGCCTGTCGCCGGCGCACGCGAGGCGAGAGCCGGGACCAGGGTCAGGGCAACAACCATAGATGCGACGATGGCGGCCGAGATGTTAAAGATCAGTTCCCGGAACAACAGGCCAACCAGTCCGCCAATAAACAGGAAGGGTAATACGGCCGCGAGGTTGGTGGAGGTGGAGGCAACGATCGCGCTGTTAACCTCGGTGGCGGCAGTAATCGCTGATGTATCGTGATCCGTCTTATCCGTCTGCTGATGGCGCGAGATGTTCTCGAGCATGACGATCGTGTTATCGACGAGCATACCGATGCCCAGCGCCAGGCCACCCAGGGTCATGATGTTCAGGCTCAGCCCACCAATGCTCATGATCGCGAAGGTCACCATGATGGCAATCGGGATCGCGCTGCCAATGATCAGGGTATGTTTCAGGTTGCCGAGAAACAGGTACACGACCAGCATCGCCAGCAGGCCGCCACTGATCGCCGCGGTCGAGGCATTGGTCAGGGCATTACGGACATAGACAGACTGATCCGAGGTGATATCGATCTGCGTGCCAGCGGGCAGCAGGCTCTCCTGTTCGAGCCACTGCAACTGGGTGACGACGGCATCCATGACGGCAACCGTGTTCGCCGTCGGCTGTTTCTGGATAGAGATTTTGACACCGGCGACATCGTTGTAACGCACCATGAGGCGTTCATCTTCATGGCTGTCGATGACCTTGGCAACTTCGTGCAGGCGCACGATGTCGCCGGACTGCAGTAACAGCGGCAGGTTGGCGATATCCTCGACGCGGGTAAAGCGCCCCGCGGTACGGCTCGCAAATTCCTGGCGTTGCATATACAGGCGACCGGCGGGTACCTCGGTGTTGCCTTTGTTCAATGCGCTGATGACATCGTCCATGCTCAGACCGAGGCCGGCCAGCCGGGTCTGATCCGGCAGGATATGGACTTCACGCACCAGGCCGCCACCGACCTCGACGGCGGCCACCCCTGGCAGGTTGAGGAACCACTTGGAAAACGTATTATCCACCCAGTCGCGCAGTTCAACCGGGTTCATGGCGGTTGAACTGATCACGTATTCCGCAACCGGGATCTGTGACGGATCGCGCTTGTAAATCACCGGCGGGTCGATGGTCGTAGGCAGAAAGCGTTTCGCGCGATCCAGGCGGGTGCTCGCATCACGCAGGGCAATATCGATGTCCTTGCCGTACTCGAACGACAGGTCAACCGAACTGCGACCTTCCGAGGTGCGCGACTGCACGCTGATCGCATCCTCGGTGATCGCGAGCTGCTCTTCAAGTTGGCGCGTGATGCGGTCTTCCATGACGGTAGCCGGTACGCCCGGATCAATAATGCGTACGCGTACCTCGGGGTAGATAAGGTGGGGTAACAGGTTAATCGCAAGCCGCTCCAGCGCGAAGCCACCGAGCACGACCACGGCCAGTGCGATCATGACCACGCCGACCGGGTGGTGGATTGACCAGGTGGCCAGCCCGCCACTACGGAAACGCATATTATGCGGGGAGAATTGCATACTCAGTTATCGGTCTTGTGCGATGCGCCGGGTTTGTTTGCAGCCTGTTGCGCTGCGGTACGTACTTTTTTGCCCGCCTTCAGACCCAGAAAGCCGCGCACGATGACACGTTCATTTTCGGCAAGGCCATGCAGGACCTCGACCCGGTCAGTAAAGCGAAGCCCGGTCTGCACGGTGCGCCGTTGTGCCCTGTTATCGGCATCGATGACATACACAAACTCACCCTCGTTATCGCGGCGCAGGGCGTTATACGAAATCGTGTTGCGTAGCTGCGCCTTGCCCTGCAGGGTGACGCGGCATAACTGCCCTGGCCGTGCCTCAGCAGGCGGCGCATCCAGGATCACCTCGATCGTGCCACGCCGTGTGGCGGCATCCAGTGCCGGGTGGATACGCAGGATGCGGCCCATAAAGATTTGCTTGCCGAGTGCATCGATCTGGATTTCTACTGCATCATCGATCTGCAAACCGGGCATGAGCAATTCCGAAACAGCCACCTCGGTGAGCAATTTACTCGTATCAATGAGGGTGAGCAGGTGGGTGTATTTCGGCACGACATCGCCCGGCTCCACAAAGCGCGCACTGACCAGCCCGCTGATCGGTGCCTGGATACGGGTATAACCGAGCCGGGTCGCAAGTGATAATTCCTCGGCCTGCGCAACCTCCAGCGCCGTGCTGGCACGCAGCATTTCTTCCTCGGCAACGAGTTTGCGCTTGCGCAGTCTGGTCAGGCGGCTTACATCCTGTGCCGCCTGTTTGCGCGTGGCGATGGCCTTGTTCAGATCGGCCTGCAGCAGCTTGTCATCCATGTACAGAAGCAGATCGCCCTGTTTGACAGTGTCGCCCTCATGCACCGGAACCGTGGTGATCGCGCCTTCTTCCTGGTTGAAGATTCGCACCGTGCTGTAGGCCTGCAGGGTACCGCTCAGGCGGCTGCCGGGTGCGAGGGATTGCTGGCTGACCGTGCCGGCCTCGACGAGTTGGGCCGGGCGTGCCTTTTGCTGTTTGCCGGCAGGCGGCTCATCACCACACGCGGTCAGTATCGCGAGCAGGCAGGCGACGCCCGGCGCGGCGATGTAACGGAATAAATTCATAATAAAATCAGCGTATTAATAGATTATATGGGCATTATTGTAGGCGTTTGTCGCGGCCGCTCCCAGCATTTTCTGTACCCTTGTTCCACGTGGTAAACCCTGAAAAACATACTATTATAGTACGTCTAAGTGCTGATAGGATTTTGCCACTATCGGCAGGGTGAAGAGTCTGCCCTCGAGAGCAGGCGACACATAACAACAAATATATCTTAAGGAAAGGGGTCAGTAATGCAGTTTCCAGTCAATGCCCTGGCAAGGGGCGCAGCAGGGGTGTGTGGCTTCGCCCTGATGATGCTACCGGTTTTAGCCAATGCCGCCACGGATGGACCTATTATTTTCACCACGGCACCGACGCAGTCGGTCGAACAAACACACAAGTTATATGGCCCGCTTGGCCAGTACCTGAGCGAGGCGACCGGCAAAGAGGTCAAACTCGTACCCGCGCGTAATTTCCTCGAATACACGAGCAAGATGCGCAAGGGCGAGTACGATATTATCTTTGACGGTCCACATTTCGTTGGCTGGCGCATGAAGAAACTCGGCGATACACCGGTAGCGAAGTTGCCCGGCGAACTCGTGTTTGTCGCCGTGGTCAAGGACGGTGGCCCGGTTACCGATATGAAGCAACTTATTGGCAAAAAGGTCTGCGCGGTGAATTCACCCAACCTGGCCACGCTGTCGGTGCTTGATCAGTTCGATAACCCGGTGCGCCAGCCTGTTGTCGTTTCATCGCGTAGTTTCAATGATGCAGTGGCGTGTCTGCAGGCAGACAAGGGGGTCGCCGCGATCATTCCGAGCAAGTTCTGGGGCAAGTGGAGCAAGAAGGGCAAAACCAAGGGCCTGCGCGTGTTGTACTCGACCAGGAAACGTCCCTTGCCGCCACGCACGTTTACCGTATCGAAGCGCATTGATGCCGCCACGCGTGACAAGATTGCCGAGGCGCTCGTGAACAGCGAGGGCAAACAAGGTGCCAAGCCGGTTCTGGAACGGTTCCGCAGCAAGAGCTTTGTGGCAGCAAGGAACCGTGAATACCAGGGCCTGGAAAACCTGTTACGTTCCGTGTGGGGCTTCCACGAATAGGCCGGACAGTGTTGCAGCAAATTAAAAAAGGAGCCGGTTGGCTCCTTTTTTATTTTTTCGCCAGCGAGTGCCAGCCGGTGGCGAGTCCCCAGGTTGTTCCCTGCGCAACCCCCAGCAAGCGACGTACCTCGGCACTGTCCAATGCGCCACATACCTGTGCGGCAAGCGCCTGACACTCGTTCATAGTATGGCTTGCTACGGTGCCGGCCAGAGCCGGTATCAGTACCGGTTCGCCGGAAAACCGCCGGTAGCCAAGCCCGAGCAATACCGGCAACACACCCTGTACCTGCGGCAGCAGGCCACATAATTGAATATGTTTTAGCCCCTCGCCCGCGTTTTCGGCCATCAGGTGGAAGAAGCGGAACAGGGGTGGGGAATAGGGATCGAGCAGATGCCTGAGCTCCGGCAATTCACGCTCGGCGCCGAACAGGCATTGCATCAAGTCATTGCAACCGAAACCGACGAAGTCGGCCTGTTGCAACCAGCGTTCGATGTCGAGCGCTGCCGCCGGAGTTTCCACCATCACTCCGATCGGCACGCCGGCAGGTAACATGGCATGGAGTTCGTCACGCCAGCGACAAAAGCCCGCCAGGTCACTGCCCGATGGCAACATGAGTTGCAGTGCATAACGTGAGGACAACTCGGCGACCGCACGCATCTCTGCTCGCAGGGCATCGTATACAGCTTGTGTTTCATACAGGCGCGTTCCGCGTACCCCAAACATACGGTTTACACCGCTGGTTTCCGGTATCCAGGACTGGAGTTTATCCGGGGTAAAATCCAGCAGGCGGATGGTTATGGGTAGCGGCCTGGCGGCTTCCATGATCCGTTCCAGACTCTGTTGATAAAAGGATATATCCGGCTCGGTACCTGCCGGTGGTAACAGGTATTCGGAACGCAGGAGCCCGATGGCCGTGGCACCTGCCTGTACCGCACGTACGGCGCTGTCGATGTTCCCCGCACTGGCGCAGAGTTCAACCGGCTGACCGTCGCTTGTCAGGAAGGGTACGCCACATGTCGTACTCGTTACTGGTTGCCAGTCTGCAAACAATGACGTCGTTGCTGGTATCGTGATCACACCCTGTTCGCAGTCCAGGTTGATGGTCATGCCCTCGGCAAGCGACGTTGACTGTTCCGCCTCGAGCATGGCCACTGGAATCCCCCGACCGAGGGCGCGAATCACGGCGTGGGAAAAGGGCGCACCGTCGATGATGAGAATAGCCGCGGGTGAACCGGAAATGTCATTGAGCTGAGCCTGCGTCACGAGCAGGATGGCATCGCCGCGTGTCGCCCTGGGACCATGCTGTACGACACCGCGAACACGGCCGGGAACAAACGGGCAGACTGTGATGCTTTCCATATTGATATCCATGTCCCCGGTTTAAGGTTCAGCTGAACAAAAGGTTATATCAAGTATATAAAAGCAGCCAGATGTGTGTAGGGGAGCATAGTTTGTCCATTTCTGTCTTGTTCCGGCCATTGACCCGTCGCGCGTGGGTGAACGGTGATACCGAAAGGTACAGATCGCTTGATTGGCTTGTTGGCGTAAAACAGGGTGAAGGCTGGCTACTAACTTGTTGAATTGTAAGCCTGTATTAATTACACGTCCCACTGCGAACCTGCGAACAGTTGTTCAAATAGCGGTTCGCCATGCCGATTAATACAGCACAAACGCTGCCAAACTGACTACGCACCCTGCGGCCAGGGGTTTAAACACCTTTTATATGGGTACTGATATGTCTTTGCGGGCACGCCGGAAACGACAATTTGCTATTCTTAGGTTGTAGAAAGGTGGTTTGTTCGCGCGATTTCGAATGAGGCCACACAGGAGGTCTGTTCATGGATAGCCGACATAAGATCATTGTTGTCCTTGTTATCCTGGTTGCCATCTTGCTCGTGATTTTCACGAACAATCAGCGCTTCGAGGAAGAGGTGCCTGAACCCGTGTCTTCCCGTGCGCAAAGCAGCCCCGCTGTAGACGAACAAGCGAGCAGTGATAGCCCTGATCCCGATCGTTCTTTCGTTCCAAAAAGTGCAATCGACACCACAGAGTTACCCAATCTCGTGTTCAAGGCCAGCGACAGCCCGGATACGCCGTTGCCGGTTCACCAGATTGCACCGAATACCTATATGTTTTTTGGCAATATTGCCCAGGTTGATGAATCTAACCGTGGTGCTAACGGCAATGCGGGCTTTGTAATCACCTCGGAAGGCGTGGTGGTGATTGATGCGTTGGGCACGCCCAGGCTCGGGCAGCGCCTGATTAGCACGATTGCCTCGATCACCGACAAACCGATTACACACCTCATCATCACCCATAATCATCCCGATCATGCCTATGGCGCCATAGCCTTTCGCCGCCTCGGCGGGGTAACAGTTATTAGTCACGAGGGCGTTCTGGATTACATTGGCTCGCAGACGAGCGCGGCTTCGATTCAATACCGCCGCGAACTGATGCCGGATGACATGTCAGGCTTCGAGATGGTAAGGCCCGACGTGCTGATCGGTGGTGAGCGCTTTTCCAGTCGGACCATCAGCTCCGGCGATCAGTCCTTTGTTATCTACAACACAGGCAAGCACCATTCCTATGGCGACCTGGTCGTCCACCAGCTGGACAATAACATCGTCTGGATCTCGGATCTGGCCTTCAACCAGCGCACCACCTTCATGGGCGACGGTAACAGCAAGCAGATCATAGAGGGGCAGGAGTGGTTGCTAACGAAATTTGCCAACGCCACGTTGATGGTACCCGGCCATGGCAGTGCCCAGACCCGGCCTTTCCCCATGGTAGAGAAGACCCGCTCCTATGTAATGCGCCTGCGCGAGACCATGGCCCAGGCTGTTGAGAATGGCATTGGTATGCAGGAGGCGATCGACCAGGCCGATTTTCCCGACTGGCATGACTCGCGCCTGTATGAGGAGAACCATCGTCGCAATGCGCACTTCGTGTACCGGGAGATGGAACAGGAATTTTTCTGAGCTGCTTGTAATATTCAATAAGCCCGTTTGATGTTATCTCAGGCCCTACGGATCCGCAGACAGGGATGTGCGGGGATATTTTCGTAACATCCATTCAGTCATAAAGACGCTTCAACATGAACAATGGATCTCTCGCTACCGGACAGACCAGTTGCCATAATGAGATGGGCCACGTTGTTCCATGTAACGGCCGCGGCCAGGATGCCGAATTCAGAAAGGGCAGACCCTGACCGACACCACGTTTTGAAGCACAAGAAGAGCTTGTGTTAGAGCGCCTCACCGGTCTGCTGTGGAGCGGGGACGCCAACCCTGCCGTGTTTCCAATGCGCTGGCAGCGATTGCTCGACTTGGGCGGAAAGCGAGTGGTCCGACCGGCTGGCGCCTGCCCAATATCAACGAATTGGAATCGCTCGTCGATTGCAGTAGCCACAGTCCGGCGTTGCCAGAAAAACACCCGTTTACGGACGTGCAGGATGTCTACTGGTCATCGACCACCAGTCTGTATGGAGCGGATTGGGCGTGGTGCCTTTACCTGGACAAGGGGGCGGTTGGTGCGGGCCAGAAGGCGCAAGCGCAGTTCTCTGTGTGGGCGATACGAGACGATGAGTAGTGGCGCGGGGCGATGTATTTGAACAAAAGAACTTCATATTCGTTGTTGATATTTATCGTTGTCTCTGAGGAAGGTTCTTGTTCGCGACAAAATGAATCGCTTATTATGAATGGCGAAATACAAAGTATGTCATATACTTATAGAGGCTATTCCTGATTAAAGGGATATATCGGAAAAATCTGATAATGGACAGGGAGGTGTGTTATGGCAAGGAGAAGCTGCGGTCAGGAATTCAAGTGCAAAGCCGTACAGCCAGCCACTCGTATAATGAGGGGATATCACCGGCAATCCATACCGAATCTGAACCTGATACTCTTGATTAAACCGTCCGTGGC
>JASFJH010000020.1:0-15187 GCA_050122215.1 Granulosicoccaceae bacterium
ATTCTTAGCAGGCCATCTATCCATAGGGGGATAACAAATTATGAATAAAGCTGAACTCATCGATGCAGTCGCTGCTGCCGCTGACCTGTCCAAGGCTTCTGCCACGCGTGCACTTGATGCCGCGCTCGACAGCATCACCGACGCCCTGAAAAGTGGTGACCAGGTCACGCTGGTCGGCTTCGGCACCTTTTCCGTGAAGGCCCGCGCTGCCCGCCAGGGACGCAATCCGCGTACCGGCGAAACCATCCAGATTGCTGCATCAAATGTTCCTGGATTTAAGGCTGGTAAAGCGCTCAAAGATGCCGTAAACTAGCGCGCCTCTTGAGCAGGGTGGTTAGCTCAGCTGGGAGAGCATCGCCCTTACAAGGCGAGGGTCGGGGGTTCGATCCCCTCACCACCCACCAGTCAACGGAGCGGTAGTTCAGTTGGTTAGAATACCGGCCTGTCACGCCGGGGGTCGCGGGTTCGAGTCCCGTCCGCTCCGCCATGAACGCATAGGGCGCATCTTGTATAAAGGTGCGCCCTTTGTCATTCTATGCCCCCACAGAACAATCAAACTTAACAACGGAAACGGAATCGAAAGCATATGATGCAGGCCATTCGCGATCGTGCGCAGACCTGGCTGGCGTGGGTAATTGTCGGCTTTATCAGTATCCCCTTTGCACTCTGGGGCATCCAGGAGTATCTCGGTAGCGGTGGCCCGCAGAATGTCGCCGAGGTCAACGGCGTCGAGATCAGCGTTGACGATTTCCGCCGCAGCGTGGAAATCTACCGGCAACAGCAGCGTGAGCGCCTGACCCGCCTGTTTGGCGACGCCGACAGCCCGTTAATCCAGCAATTACTCGATGACAAATTGATAAAGCAGCAGGTGCTCGATGCGATGATCGAGAACCGCCTGTTGTCACTGGCCGCACTCAAGGCCGGTTTCCGTGTCGATGATGAACAACTCAACGAGATTATCCGTAGTATTCGCGCCTTCCAGGTAGAGGGCGTGTTCTCTACCGAGGTCTATGAACAGCAGCTGCGTTACCAGGGTATGTCGAGCAAGGGCTTCAAGGATCGTCTGAGCCAGGATGAAGTCACCAGCCAGTTTGTAAGCGGGTTGTCGGCAACAGCCTTTGCCTCGCCGCGCGAAGTCGATGAACTACTGCGCTTGCGGTTCCAGCAACGCGAGGCCTCCTACCTGGTTTTGAAAGCCGAAGACTACCGTCACCAGATGAAAATCGATGACGCGCAGATCAAGGATTATTACGATGCCAACCAGGCGCAGTTCATGACACCGGAGCAGGTCAGCATCGCGTATATTGAACTTGATGCAAAGGCGATTGCTGACAACATCAAGCCTGATGAAGAAATGCTCAAGACCTACTACGATGAACGTGCCGATGATTATCTCGTCGTGGATGACCGGGAACAGCGCAAGCTGTTGACGGACTTGCGTGCGCGTATCGAGAAGGGTGAAGACTTTGCGTCGCTGGCAAAAGAATACTCACAGGACAGGGGTACGGCAGCCAATGGCGGCGATCTCGGTTTTGTCGGCCGCAACATCATGGAAAAGACATTCGAAGATGCACTGTTTGCCCTGGAGCAGGGTGAGGTCAGTGACATCGTGCAAACTTCATTTGGCCTGCACTTGGTCAAGGTCGAGGAGGTCCGCGGTGAAGAACGTCATGCCCGGCATATTCTTGTTGAACTCGATCAGGACAAGTTGCGTCGCCGCAGTTTCGAGGAAGTACGTGAACAGTTAATCCGGGATTACAGGCAGCAAAAGGCCGACCAGTTGTTCACGGAAAGTTACGAACAGTTCAACAACCTGACCTATGAACATCCGGATACCCTCGAAGTCGCTGCCGAGGAACTTGGTCTGGAAATCAAGACTACCGAAATGTTCGGCCGTGAAGGTGGCAAGGGCCTCGCGGCCAACCCGATGATTGTGCAAACTGCCTTCAATGAAAACGTGCTCGGCGAAGGACGTAACAGTGACCCGCTGGAAATCAGTTCTGATCATCTCATCGTGTTACGCGTTAACAAGCACATGCCGGCCGAGCCACGCCCGCTTGTAGAGGTCAACGACATCATCATTGAAAAGTTGCTTGCCGAGAAGAGCGCAGAGCATGCGCGTAAACTCGGTGAGGAACTCAATCGCAAATTGCAGCAGGGCGGTGATGCCGCGGCACTGGCCGCCGAGTACCAGTCAGCTTGGCAGACGCAGCAGGCATACAGCCGTGATAGCAAGGATCTACAACCCGAAATCCTGAACAAGCTGTTTTCCATGCCACGCCCTGCAGACCAACCGGTCTATAACAGTGTTGTCATGCCGAAGGGTGATTACGCCGTGATCAGCCTGCATGCGGTGAAAGATGCGGATCCACAGGCACGCACCAGTGCCGAGCGCACTGCAGCGGTAAGTGATCTGCGTTCGCGCGATGCCAACCGTGCGGTCAGGCTGTTGAAAAAGGATCTGCGCGCCAACGCCGATATTACGATCTTCGAGAAGAACCTCTAATCCAGACAGGGCAGCGCGATGAAACTGCATTGGCAAATTCTCATCGCGCTCGTCCTGGCCGTCGCCTTTGGTCTCGCCACGTCAAGCGAACTGGATGTGTTCACGCTGGGCTACGGTCTGGCACCTGCCTATGAATTCATCGGCACACTGTTTCTCAATGCCCTGAAGATGATCATCGTGCCGCTCGTGGTGTCCTCGATCATCGTCGGCATCGCGGGTATTGGCACATCCACCGCATTTGGCCGACTCGGTGGTCGTACCTTGTTGTACTACCTGGCAACGAGCTTCGTGGCGATCACGGTCGGTCTGCTCGTGGTCAATGCCATTGAGCCGGGCATCGTAAACGGTGAACCGGTCAAGGACCAGATAAACCTGACTGCCGATGTGTCTGATATCACGGCGAAGGTCGAAGGGCGTGGCGCCAGTGATGTGATTGAAGTGTTTGTTCGCATGGTGCCGCCGAACATTGTCTCGGCCGCGGCCAACGGCCAGATGCTCGGCCTGATCTTCTTCAGCCTGTTGTTCGGATATTTCCTGTCGCGCATCGGCGAGCCGCACGCCGAGACCCAGTTCAGTTTCTGGCAGGGTGTCTACGAGATCATGTTGCGGATCACGCTGCTGATCATGAAGTTTGCACCACTTGGTGTATTCGGCCTCGTGGCGAAGGTGGTTGCCGATACCGGGGCCAGCCAGTTCACGACGCTCATGGAGACCCTCGGGCTGTTTTTCATGAGCGTGATCGTCGCGCTGGCGATCCATGTGTTTATTGTCATGCCGCTGATCCTGCGTTTTGTTGCCGGGGTCAACCCGGTGCGCCACTATCGTGCCATGGCACCGGCACTGCTGACCGCCTTTTCCACTGCCTCGTCCTCGGCGACCCTGCCATTGACGATCGAATGCGTGGAAAAGAATGCCGGTGTATCGAACCGCACCAGCAGTTTTGTACTGCCACTCGGCGCGACCGTGAACATGGACGGCACGGCACTGTACGAATGTGTCGCGGCAATATTTATCGCCCAGGCCTATGGGCTGGATTTGGATTTCACAACGCAGTTCGTGATCGTCATGCTGGCACTGCTGACCTCGATCGGCGTGGCCGGCGTGCCAGCGGCCAGCCTGGTCGCGATCACCATCATCCTCGGCTACATCGGTCTGCCAGCCGAGGGTATCGCGCTGATCTTCGTCGTCGATCGCCTGCTGGACATGTGCCGCACTGCGGTCAACGTATTCAGTGATTCCTGTGGTGCCGTGACCATCGGCAAACTGGAAGGGGAAGAGGGGATATTGCAGGATTGATGAATGATGATCGATGAATCACTTCCTGTACACTCATCAATCATCAATCATCAATCCTCGATCATCATTCTGAAGTTTCTTCTTCGGTCCCGAAATCCATGCCGACGGTGTTGTAGCCGGCGTCGACGTAGGTGATCTCGCCGGTAATGCCCGAGGCCAGGTCCGAGCACAGGAAGGCAGCAGCATTACCGACCTCGTCGATGCTCACGTTCTTGCGCAGCGGCGCGACACTGGCGACCTTGTCGAGCATCTTGCGGAAACCGCCAATGCCCGAGGCGGCCAGGGTGCGAATCGGGCCGGCCGAGACGGCGTTGACACGAATACCGTCCGGGCCGAGTGATTGTGCCATGTAGCGCACATTGGCTTCGAGGCTCGCCTTGGCCACGCCCATGACGTTGTAATTGGGCACGGCACGCTCGGCACCGAGATAGCTCAGGGTGATTAACGCACCCTCCCGGCCCTCCATCATGCGCAGCCCCGCCTTGGCCAGCGCGGCAAAGCTGTACGAGCTGATTTCATGCGCGATGCGGAAGCCATCGCGGGTCACGGCATCGATATAGCTACCCTCGAGCTGGTCGCGCGGCGCGAATGCCACGGAATGCACGATGATGTCGAGGTGATCCCAGTAATTGTCGAGGCTGTCGAATACGGCATCGATCTGTTCATCGTCGCCGACATCACAGGGCAGGCAGATATCCGAGTCGCATTCGGCGGCAAGCTTCTCGACGCGTCCCTTGAGCTTGTCGTTCTGGTAGGTGAAAGCCAGTTCAGCGCCTTCACGGTGCATGGCCTTGGCCACCCCCCAGGCGATTGAGCGGTTGCTGGCCAGGCCGACGATCAGGGCGCGTTTGCCTTCGAGAAATGCCATAGTAATACCTTTGAGAGTTATCCGTTATTCAGGCACGCTACAGTATCGAAAAATGCCCGGCAGGTGAAGGGCTGCGGCGAAACCTGAGGCGGCATATAATGGTCATAAATACTGGTATGGCAGACCGCTGTCAACAATCAATGGCAGGCAGCTGCCGGATAATAATGGCACAATAAACTCCATGTTCAGGCGTATTTTCAGCCCACGTTCTCTGTTCGGCCTATTCGGCCTGCTTGCCCTGTCCGGCATGCTGTCCGGCTGTGGAGAAGGCCACTGGAACAACCCGTACCCGGCCAGTGACCGCACGGCGAACACGCTGTATACCTCCTTCGACAGGCGGCCCAAGCATCTCGACCCGGCGCAGTCCTACAGTTCGAATGAATATGAATTGATCGGCCAGATCTATATGCCGCCGCTGCAATACCACTACCTGAAACGGCCCTATACGCTGATCCCGTACGCAGCAGCCAGCATGCCGGCCGTGCGTTTCCTTGATGAGCAGGGCAATGAGCTGGCGCATGACGCGCCGGCCAGTCAGATTGCATTCAGCGAGTACACGGTGCGTATTCGTCCCGGCATCCGCTACCAGCCGCATCCCGCATTCGCCATGAATGCGCAGGGCGAATACCTGTACCATGAGCTGGATGAGCAGCAATTGGCAGCGGTCCAAACACTGTCGGATTTTGCGCAAACCGGTACACGCGAAGTGGTCGCGGCGGATTATGTATACCAGATCAAACGCCTTGCCCACCCGAAGCTGCACTCGCCGATCTTCGGCATTATGTCGGAGTATATCGTCGGCCTGGAAGAATTTGCCGGCACGCTGGAGGCGGCACGGCAGGCAGGCATCCAGACTGTCACCGACCCGGATGACTATTATCTCGACCTCGATCAGTACACGCTCGAAGGCGTCAGCGTGATTGATCGTTATACCTATCGTATTCGTATTCATGGCAAGTACCCGCAGCTCAAGTACTGGCTGGCCATGCCATTCTTCGCACCGATGCCGGCCGAGGCGGCAATGTTTTATGCGCAGGCCGGCCTGGTCGAACGCAACATCACACTCGACTGGTACCCGCTCGGTAGCGGGCCCTACATGCTCACGGTGAATAACCCGAACCTGAAAATGGTGCTCGAGCGTAATCCCTACTATGCAGGTGACTATTATCCGGCAGAGGGCGAACCGGGTGATGCCGCGGCCGGTTTGCTTGATGACGCCGGCAAGCCGCTACCGTTTATCGACAAGGTCGTGTTCCGGCTCGAGCGCGAAAGCATCCCGTACTGGAACAAGTTCCTGCAGGGTTATTATGATACCTCGGCGATTGCCTCGGACAGTTTTGACCAGGCCGTGAGCCTGACCACACAGGGCGAGCCGAGCCTGACCGAGGCGATGCAGGACAAGGGCATCCGTCTGGTCACGGCCGTGGCGACCTCGAGCTATTACACGGGTTTCAACATGCTCGACCCCGTGATCGGTGGTTACAGCGAGCGGGCCCGCAAGCTGCGCCGCGCAATCGCGATCGCTGTCGACCAGGAAGAGTTTATTTCCATTTTCCAGAATGGTCGCGGTATCGCTGCACAGGGTCCCATTCCGCCGGGTATGTTTGGCCATGTCGAAGGTGAAGCCGGTATCGACCCGTACGTGTATGACTGGTTCCATGGCCGGCCGAAACGCAAGTCGCTTGACGAGGCACGCCGTCTGCTCGCCGAGGCCGGTTACCCGAATGGCGTCGACCGCAAAACCGGGCAACCGCTCGTGCTGAATCTCGATACAGCGGCCAGCGGCCCGGATGCGACGGCGCGGTTAAACTGGTGGCGCAAACAACTGCGCAAGCTCAATATCGATCTGAATATCCGTAGTACCGACTACAACCGTTTCCAGGACAAGATGCTCAACGGCACGGCGCAGATATTCCAGTGGGGCTGGAATGCCGATTACCCGGACCCGGAGAATTTCCTGTTCCTTCTCTATGGACCAAACAGCAAGGTTGAGAAGAACGGCGAAAACGCAGCCAACTATGCGAACCCCGAGTTTGATGCACTGTTCGAGCAGATGAAGAACATGGAGAACAGCCCCGAGCGGCAGGCGATAATTGATCGCATGGTCGAGATTGCCCGCAAGGATGCACCGTGGCTGTGGGGCTTTCACCCGAAGGCCTACAGCCTGCTGCATGCCTGGTATAAAAACAGCAAGCCGAACCTGATGGCCAATAACACGCTCAAGTACAAGCGCCTCGACCCCGTACTGCGCGCCGAAAAACGCGATGCGTGGAATGCCCCGGTTACCTGGCCTTTATATGCCCTGCTTATCGTGCTGGTCATCGGCATTGCACCGGCAGTGATCAGTTACCGGCGCAAGGAGCATGGTGTGAAGGGAGGACTGGGCTGATGTTCGCCTATATTGTGCGCCGTGTCCTGTACGCGATACCGATCCTGATCGGTGTCAACCTGATCACGTTCGCGCTGTTTTTTGTCGTGAACAGCCCGGACAACATGGCGCGCATAAACCTCGGCGTGAAGCATGTGACACCCGAGGCGATCCAGAAATGGAAGGCCGAGCACGGATATGACAAGCCGTTGCTGTATAACACCGGGGCTGAAGGCATCGACAGTGTCACCGAGACGATCTTTTTTGAAAAATCCGTGCGCCTGTTCGTGTTTGATTTCGGTGTGGCCGATGATGGTCGGGACATCGGGCAGGACATAAAGCAGCGCATGTGGCCGAGCCTGGCGATTGCCTTGCCGACCTTTCTCGTCGGTCTGCTCGTGAATATCACGCTGTCGATGTTGCTGGCGTTTTTCCGTGGTACGTATATCGACATGTCGGGGGTGGTGCTTGGCGTGATCCTCATGTCGATCTCGACGCTGTTTTATATCATCGGTGGCCAGTACCTCGTGAGCAAGCTATGGCACCTCGTCCCGATCTCCGGTTATGACACTGGCCCGGAGGCGATCAAGTTCCTGATCCTGCCGGTCGTGATTGGTATCATCGGTGCGATTGGTTCCGGTACGCGTTGGTATCGCACGATTTTTCTCGAGGAAATCAACAAGGACTATGTGCGCACGGCGCGCGCCAAGGGCCTGTCGGAGTTGCGTGTATTGTTCCGGCACGTATTGAAGAATGCGCTCGTGCCGATCCTGACCGGGGTTGTGGTTGTGATCCCGAGCCTGTTCATGGGCAGCCTGCTTACCGAATCCTTCTTCGGTATCCCGGGGCTGGGCAGTTACACAATTGATGCCATCTATGCGCAGGACTTTGCGATTGTGAAGGCGATGGTGTTCCTCGGTTCGGTGCTGTACATCGTCGGCCTGATCCTGACCGATATTTCCTACACCGTGGTGGATCCACGCATCAGGTTGCATTGAGTATGCCCGACGATTCATTCACATTCAGCTGGTGGCAGGTCAGGCCGGAGGTGCTCTGGACGGACTGGCTGGTTTATCTGTTGGTGGGCGCGATTACCGCCTTTGTCATCTATGCCCGCCGCCATGAACACCTGCGTGCCCCGTGGCGTTCTGTTCTGCGGCGGCGCCTGGCGATGAGCGCGCTTGTGGTTATGCTGACCTATATCAGTATCGGCCTGCTGGACTCGGTGCATTTCCGCGTACCGGTAGCGCAACAGGATAGCGGCGACCTGCGTTACTCCGCGGAAGTCTACAGCCTGCTGGACCGGCTCGTGTTGCCGCTGAGAACGCGCGCCGAAACGACCTATTCCGCACCGTTTGCCGCCCACCTGTATAGCAAGGAAAGTATCGAACTGCCGGATGGCAGCCTGACGCGCGACTACCCACGCCTGGTCCACGGTGCGGCACATCTTGATGATCCGGACAGCCAGCTGTGGCCGGATGTGCGGCAGCGCAGCCTCAATGCTGTCTTGCACACGGTTATTGTTGTTACCGTACTCGTCTTCGCGCTGGCCTGGTGGCAGGCACGGCGCGCCCGGACCTGTTTGAATGCGATGCTGCGCAAGATGTGGTGCGGTGAAACGGGTTATCCATGGAAATCGTTACTGGCGACCGCCGGCCTGCTCGTGCTCGTGTTCATGCTGGCCCTGCAACTGGCGCCGCATTATCACGTGCTGGGGACGGACAAGGTCGGTACCGACGTGTTTTATCAAAGCCTGAAGAGTATCCGTACCGGGCTGTTAATTGGCACATTGACGACGCTCGTGATGCTGCCGTTTGCGATCCTGTTTGGCATCATGGCCGGTTATTTCCGCGGCTGGATCGACGATGTGATCCAGTACCTGTATACGACGCTGAGTTCGATACCCGGGATCCTGCTGATTGCCGCGGCCGTGCTGATCATGCAGGCCTATATCGACAGTCATCCCGATCTGTTCAGGTCGGTGACGCAACGTGCCGATATCCGCCTGTTGTTCCTGTGCATGATTCTCGGCATCACGAGCTGGACGTCGCTGTGCCGGCTGCTGCGTGGCGAGGTGCTGAAGCTGCGCGAGGTGGATTACATCCAGGCCGCACAGGCCTTCGGGGTAAACAATGCGCGCATCATCAGCCGGCACCTGCTGCCAAACACGATGCACATCGTGCTGATCGTGATCGTGCTCGACTTCAGCGGGCTCGTGCTGGCCGAGGCCGTCCTGTCATACGTCGGTGTCGGTGTCGATCCTTCCATGATCAGCTGGGGCAATATGATCAACAGTGCGCGCCTGGAAATGGCGCGTGAACCGATCGTGTGGTGGTCGCTGATGGCGGCATTCATGTTTATGTTTTTGCTCGTGCTGGCCGCCAACCTGCTCGCCGATGCCGTGCGTGATGCCTTTGATCCCCGTTTAAGGACTCAATGATGAGTGATGTATTGTTACAGGTGCGCGATCTGAAAACGTGGTTCGAAACCCGGCAGGGCAACCTGCGCGCGGTCGATGGCGTGAGCTTCGATATCCGGCGTGGCGAGACGTTTGCCCTGCTTGGCGAGTCCGGTTGCGGCAAGTCGATGACGGCCCTGTCGTTGATGAAACTCGTGCCGGAACCGGCCGGCCGGATTGTCAGTGGCAGTATGCGGCTCGGCGATACCGAACTCATGGATTATTCCGAAGTGAAGATGCGCGGTGTGCGTGGCAGGCGCATCGCGATGATCTTCCAGGAGCCGCAAACCTCGTTGAACCCGGTACTGACGATTGGCGATCAGATCGGTGAAACCATCCGCCAGCATACCGCGCTGCGTGGCGAGGCCGTCCGGCAACGCGTGCTCGAGTTGCTCGATGCGGTCGGTATTCCCGATCCGCCGCGCCGCATCGACAATTACCCGCACCAACTCTCCGGTGGCATGAAGCAACGCATCATGATCGCGATTGCCCTGGCCGCGGAACCGGAACTGCTGATTGCCGATGAACCGACCACCGCGCTCGATGTCACCATCCAGGCGCAGGTGCTGGACTTGCTCAAGGATCTGCAACGCCAGACCGGCATGGCCATCCTCTTGATCACGCATGACCTCGGTGTCGTCGCCGGTGCCGCCGATCATGTCGCGGTCATGTACGCTGGCCAGATTGTCGAGCAGGCCAGCCGTGAAGCATTTTTCCGTACGCCACAGCACCCGTACTCGCAGAAACTGTTTGCCTCCTTGCCCGGTGACATGAAGCGCGGCCAGACCCTCGATGTGTTGCGCGGCAGCGTACCGTCGCTGTTACAGGAATTCAGTGGTTGTCGGTTTGCCGAACGTTGTGACTTTGCGACCGATACGTGCCGCTCCCTGGTGCCGACCTGGGAGGGCAGGCCGGGCGGTAGTGGCATTCGTTGTCACCTGCACGCGCAGATACAGAGCGGGCAGGCAATCAGCCGGGCAACACCGCAACAGGCGGCTCGTGTCGGGGCGGCGGCCCGCGGTGAACAGCTTCTGGCGGTGGAAAAGCTGCGCGTCCACTTCCCGATTCATCGCGGCCTGTTCAAGCGTGTCGTCGGGCATGTCCGGGCGGTCGACGGGGTATCCCTGCAACTGAATGCCGGGCAGACCCTGGCGCTGGTCGGAGAATCCGGCTGCGGCAAGACCACGGCCGGCAAGGGCCTGTTGCAGCTGTTACCGGTGACCGCGGGCAGCGTGCAATACGCCGGGCAGGAATTGACGACCATGCGGGGCGAGGCCCTGCGTCGCCTGCGCAGTGACCTGCAGATCGTTTTCCAGGATCCGTTCTCCTCGATGAACCCGCGCATGCTGGTCGGTGACATCATTGCCGAAGGCCTGCAGGCACAGGGGATGACGAGCGGCCGTGGCGACACCCTGCAGCGTGTCCACGCCTTGCTCGAACAGGTGGGCCTGTCGGCTGACAGTGCGCTGCGTTATCCGCATGAATTTTCCGGAGGCCAGCGCCAGCGTATCTGTATTGCCCGTGCGCTGGCCGTCGAACCGAAACTGATCGTCTGCGATGAACCGACCAGTGCACTCGATGTCTCCGTGCAGGCGCAGATCCTGAACCTGTTGCAGGACCTGCAGTCACGACTCGGCCTGGGTTACCTGTTTATCACGCACAACATCTCTGTCGTCGAATACCTCGCACACGATATCGCGGTCATGTACCTCGGTCGCATCGTCGAACAGGGCGGTGTCGAAGCCGTCCTAAAGTCACCGAAGCATCCCTACACGCAGGCCCTGTTATCGGCCGTGCCGGTCATCGATGCGGCGACGAGACGTGAAGTGATCCGGCTGGAAGGCGACCTGCCTTCGCCGTCACATCCGCCACAGGGCTGTTATTTCCATCCGCGTTGCCCGCATGCCATGCCGGTCTGCCGGGAACGCTATCCTGAAGCCATGCAGGTGGGTGCCGGGCACACGGTCAGCTGTCACCTGTATTCGGAGTAATAGCTCCCGTTATGACGCCTGGCTGTCAGCATTGATTTCCTGACATTTGCCCCTATATCTATCAAATAGCCAGTGAGTGTCGCGGCGATATCGCCTGTGACACGCAACAGGGCACGTGTTCCGGTTGATTTCGGACATTTACAGGAGTTTTACAACAGATTTCCGCCATTTCCTTGCAAAATTGCTTTATAATGGCGTTTATCCTGGCGCACTTCGGTCTGCGCTTGACACCATCGCGGTCATCCCCACCCGGCTAGCCTCGAAACACAAAAAGATTCCGCCTAGACCGTCCTGATGCCAGATGCATCGGGTGGGCCGATTCAGGAGCATTCCATACAATGTCATTCAATACCCTCGGCCTGTCGGCCGATTTACTACGTGCTGTCGCCGAGCAGGGCTATAGCGAACCCACGCCCGTACAACGTCAGGCCATCCCCGTTATTCTGGAGGGCCGCGACATCATGGCCGGTGCACAAACCGGTACCGGCAAGACGGCCGGCTTTACCCTGCCGCTGCTGGAGCGACTGAGCGCCCGCCCCGGCAAGGGTGGCCGTTGCGCCGTGCGTGCCCTCATCCTCACGCCGACGCGGGAACTGGCCGCGCAGGTAGGGGAGAGCGTCGCGACCTATGGCAAACATCTGCCGCTGACATCCGCCGTGATCTTCGGTGGCGTCAAGATCAATCCGCAGATCGCGAAATTGCGCCGCGGTATCGATATCCTCGTGGCGACGCCGGGGCGTCTGCTCGATCATGTCAGTCAGGGCACCGTGGATCTGTCCAGTGTGGAAATCCTCGTGCTCGACGAGGCCGATCGCATGCTGGACATGGGCTTCATCCGCGATATCCGCAAGGTCCTGAACCTGCTGCCGGCGGGCCGGCAGAACCTGCTGTTCTCCGCCACCTTCTCCAATGAGATCAAAAAGCTCGCCGATGGCCTGCTCGACAAACCGGTCCTGATCGAGGTCGCGCGTCGCAATACTGCCTCCGAGCGCGTGGCGCAGGTCATCCACCCCGTGGATCGGGAACGCAAGCGGGAACTGCTGTCCTTCCTGATCGGTTCGCAGAACTGGCAACAGGTACTCGTGTTTACCCGTACCAAGCACGGCGCGAATCGGCTCGCGCAGCAACTGGAGCGCGACGGTATCAGTGCCGCAGCCATTCACGGTAACAAGAGCCAGGGTGCGCGTACCCGTGCACTGGCAGATTTCAAACAGGGCGCCGTGCGCGTCCTGGTCGCCACCGATATCGCGGCGCGTGGCCTGGACATCGACCAGTTGCCGCATGTCGTGAACTTCGAACTGCCCAACGTGCCGGAGGACTACGTGCATCGCATCGGCCGTACCGGCCGCGCCGGTAATGAGGGCGAGGCATTGTCACTCGTGTGCGTCGACGAACACAAGTTACTCAAGGACATCGAACGTCTGCTCAAGCGCGAGGTCCCGAAGACGGTGATCGACGGCTATGAGCCGGATCCGTCGCTCAAGGCGGAACCAATTCCCAACGGACGCAACAACGCACGTGGTGGCGCGGGCCAGAAACGCGCCAGGCCGTCTCATGGCAAACGCACGCAGACGGGATCGAACACGTCCGGTGAGCAGGGTGGACGACGTTCTGCGCATCAACCCAAGGCGCGCGACACAGCGCGTTCCGCAGAAGGTAGCAACCGCGGCAACTCCCGCCGCAAGCCGGCAGCAGGCCGAGGGTCATCCTCCTCCCGCCAGCGTGGCGGACGGGAGATCCCTGCGTTGCTCGGTGGCGGACGCGACTAATCTGCCCACAATACAAGCGTCGGGGGACAAGAGGTCTATCCTTTAGGTTCCCCGACGCCCTTGATCCCAGTTAACTGCTTTACTACTACAGGCTCGTTTATGTCTACAGACACCGTTTCCCGTTTTTCCGAACTGGCGCTTGCGCCAGCCATTCTCAAGGTCATTGATGAAGTTGGCTACGAGGCACCGTCGCCGATCCAGGCCGAAAGTATCCCGCCGCTGCTGCAGGGCCGGGATCTACTCGGCATGGCGCAAACCGGCACCGGCAAGACCGCCGCGTTTGCACTGCCGTTGCTAAGCCGCCTCGACCTGGCGGTGAAACAGCCGCAGGTCCTCGTACTTACGCCGACCCGCGAACTGGCCATCCAGGTGGCCGAGGCGATGCAGACCTACGCGCGTCATATGAAGGGCTTCCATATCCTGCCGGTCTACGG
The DNA here is from genome assembly GCA_050122215.1 of Granulosicoccaceae bacterium. Lineage (GTDB taxonomy): Bacteria > Pseudomonadota > Gammaproteobacteria > AKS1 > AKS1 > JASFJH01. Next base: position 13,691 of record JASFJH010000020.1, read on the forward strand.
TGGCCAGGGCATGGATGTGCAATTGCGCCAGTTGCGCCGCGGTGTTCACGTCGTGGTGGGCACACCGGGGCGCGTCCAGGATCATCTGCGCCGTAAGACCCTGGTGCTCGATAACCTCTCTGCGGTGGTGCTCGACGAGGCCGATGAGATGCTCAGAATGGGCTTCATTGATGATGTCGAGCAGATCCTCGAACATACGCCTGCGCAAAAACAGGTAGCGTTGTTCTCCGCCACCATGCCCCAGGCAATCAGCCGCGTGGCCCATAACCACCTGCACGATCCGGTCGAAATCCGCATCAAGTCGAAGACCAGCACGGTCACGACGATTAATCAGCGTTACTGGCAGGTGAGCGGCCTGCACAAGCTTGATGCGCTGACCCGTATCCTCGAGGTCGAGGACTTCACTGCCCTGATCATCTTCGTGCGCACCAAGAACGCCACCGTGGAACTGGCCGAGAAGCTCGAGGCACGTGGCTATTCGAGCGCGGCGCTGAACGGCGACATGAACCAGGCCATGCGTGAAAAAACCGTTGCCCGCCTGAAAAGTGGCGCACTGGATATCGTCGTCGCCACCGATGTGGCAGCACGTGGCCTGGACGTGGAGCGCATCAGCCACGTGGTCAATTACGACATCCCCTACGACACCGAGGCCTATGTCCACCGTATCGGCCGCACCGGTCGCGCCGGCCGCAAGGGTGAGGCAATCCTGTTCGTGGTGCCGCGCGAGAAGCGTATGCTGCGCGCGATTGAAAAGGCAACCGGCCAGGTGATTGCCCCCATGCAGCTGCCCAGTCGCGAGGATATCGCCGATCGCCGCATCGAGCAGTTCAAGCAGACAATTACCGATGCCATCGAGTCGCAGGAACTGGGCTTTTACCAGGAACTCATCGAGGGCTACCAGAGCGAGCACAACATCGGTCTCGGCGAAATCGCCGCCGCCCTGGCGTACCTGCAACAACGCGAGCGTCCGCTCGTGCCTGAAAAGCGTGACAAGCAGGCACGCATCGAGCCTGCACAAAAAACAGCCCGGCGCGAAACCGGCCGTGAGCGGCGTGCCACTGAAACACATCCGGAAGAGGGTATGGTGCGTTACCGTATCGCAGTGGGCCGCGAACACAGTGTGCAGCCGAAGAACATTGTCGGTGCCATTGCTAACGAGGCCGGCCTCGATAGCTGTTACATCGGTCATATCAAACTCTATGACAGCTACAGCACTGTGGATCTGCCCGAAGGTATGCCCAAAGAAGCATTCAAACACCTGAAACAGGTCTGGGTGTGCGGGCAAAAGCTGAATATCAGCGTCATGGGTGCGGCGGACAAACCGGCCAGGCCGAAAGCCGGCAAACCGAAGCAGGCTGCCCGCGGCAAGGGTGCTCCCAAAGGTGGCCCCAGGCGGTCGGCGAAACGGGCCGCTGGCAAGGCCAGGCGTGCTGCAGGCTAAATTCGTCAGATAGAGCGGAAATTGGTTATCATTCGGGCTGGCGCTCATTTGTGCGC
>JASFJH010000021.1:0-14971 GCA_050122215.1 Granulosicoccaceae bacterium
GTTTTTCACAATGGGGAGCAGCGCTCCCCATTGTTCATAAGGGACGACACGGGTAGTATCATTAGCCTGATGGCGAAATGCAGCCTGGCAGGAACCTTCTGGATAACAGGGGTTATAGGAATATGTATATATTTCAATAGCATATCTTCCATGGTAAATATAGAGCAAGCAACAGCATGGCCACGTTGATGACGATTTCGCTGCCAATTGCCTGAAAGCAAAGACACAAAGAAGAAACAGCATACTAGCTGGGAGATTTGAATGTCACAGAGTAATGAGCTTAAGCCGGAAGCACTTTTTACCAGCATGGATCCCGCCATATTGTCATTCAAGACAACAGACGAGGTCGCAAGCCTGGAAGAGGTCATAGGTCAGGCGCGTGCTATCGGTGCTATTGAACTGGGGATAGGAATCAACAAAGCAGGTTTCAACCTGTTCGCGCTTGGGCCATCCGGCATTGGCAAGCAATCAACCATCACGCAGTACCTGTCCGGGCTGGCAAAGTCCCAGGAAACGCCTTCCGACTGGTGCTACGTCAATAATTTTGAAGACCCGCACAAGCCGACGGCACTGCGTCTTCCCGCCGGGAAAGGGCAGGAATTACGCAGCGACCTGCAGAAGTTAATAGATGATACCAGGACATCCATGCCTGTTGCCTTTGAGTCGGATGAATACCGAACCAAGCTGCAGGAAATACAGGACAAGTACGAGGAGCGCCGCAGGACAGCCATTTCCGAACTGTCTGATGAAGCGGCTGCCCATGATGTAGCCCTTATCCGGGGGGCGCATGGTTTTATATTGGGGCCGATAATCAAAGGTAAAGTGATCGATGCCAACGAGTTTTCCAAATTGCCAGAAAAGGAACAACAACGTTTAAGCGAGATTATCGAGATTTTCGAGGAAAAACTCAGTGCCTTGCTGCAACGCATGCCGCAACTCGCGCGGGAGGAGCGTGCGGAAATACGCGCACTTGACCGTGAAACGGCTATCGTGACCGTTGATGTCTTGATACGTGCCCTTATCAAAAAATACAAGGAGCTGCCGGAGGTATGTCAGTATTTCAAGCACGTCAGGAATGACATTGCCGAACACGTCGAGGATTTCACGGACCACCCCGAACAGACGGAGTTATTCGGCATCGTGAAAAGCGAGGGCCCGTCTTTCAGACGCTATGAAGTAAACCTGTTAATTGATAATAAAAATACCAGGGGAGCCCCGATCATATATGAGGACAACCCTGTATACCAGAAACTCACAGGCAGGGTCGAGCATGAATCGAGGATGGGTACCCTGGTTACCGATTTTACGCATATTAAACCCGGTGCATTGCACTGTGCGAATGGCGGCTACCTGTTACTGGACGCGATAAAACTGTTACGGCAGCCCTTCGCGTGGGATGCGTTAAAAAGAGCATTGTTTGCCAACAAGATATCCATCCAGTCCATAGGTTCTTTGTACGGCATACTTGATACGGCCAGTCTCGAACCACAACCAATCCCGCTGGATATCAAGGTGGTATTGCTTGGCGAGCGGATACTGTATTACCTGCTGCTTGAATATGATCACGATTTCAGGGAACTGTTCAAGGTTGCAGCCGATTTCGAAGAGGATATGGATCGGACTGAGGACAATATTCAGCTATATGCAAAATTGATTGCCACGTTGGCGAAGAAGGAAAAACTGCTGGCTTTCGATGCGCAGGCTGTTAGCAGGGTCATTGAACATAGTTCAAGGCTGGCAAATGATGCGGAAAAACTCTCCGCGCACATGCTCAGTATTGTTGATCTCATGCAGGAGTCAGAACATTGGGCGAAAAAGTCCGGTAGCAAGGTGGTTGGTTCAGATGCCGTCCAGCAGGCCATTGATGCACAAATACACCGGGCCAGTCGACTCAAGGAAAAGATGCAGGGCGAAATCCAGCGTGAAACAATCCTGATCGACACCGAAGGGGACAAGGTTGCATCAGTAAACGGCCTGGCCGTTATCGATCTGAGCAATTACCGCTTTGCACACCCCGTTCGCATCACCGCTACGACCCGCCTTGGTGATGGCGAGGTGATTGATATCGAGCGCGAAGTGGAGCTGGGCGGGGCAATCCACTCCAAGGGGGTGTTGATCCTTTCTTCATTCCTAGCCTCGCGTTACACGAAGAAGTTGCCGCTATCACTGTCTGCCAGCCTGACCTTTGAACAATCCTACGGCATGGTAGAGGGTGACAGTGCATCGATGGCGGAACTATGCGCCTTGTTGTCCTCGCTTGCTGATGCCCCGATTCATCAGTCTATCGCTATAACCGGTTCTGTTAACCAGCTCGGCCAGGTACAGCCTATCGGTGGTGTGAATGAAAAGATCGAGGGTTTCTTTGATGTATGCAAGGCGCGTGGTCTTAATGGCGAGCATGGCGTGATCATCCCGCAGTCGAATGTTAAGCACCTGATGCTCAGGCATGAGGTTGTCGAGGCAGTTACCAACAAGCAATTCCATGTGTATCCGGTAGAGAATATTGACCAGGCAATAGAGATACTGACCGGTGTCCCGGCAGGCGAAGCCGATGCGGAAGGGAAATTCCCGGCTGACAGCATTAACTACCGCGCCGAGCAAAAACTGCTGACAATGTCTCAATATCGCGAAAAATTTATTAAACCGCAGAAATAACCAAGCTTTCCAGCAAGCCGGTATTGGCGAAATGCGCCCCAGGGAGGGCGTGCTGCAGGTGCGATCCGGATCAGCGATATCGCGCAGTAACTTGTTGAAATGCCAGTTAGTAAACTCTATTCTTGTATGCTAATGAGTAGGCAGGCAGTCTGCGTAACGCTGTACGGAGAGCACAAATGGCTATTATCGGTATCGATCTGGGCACATCGAATTCAGCAGCCGCTGTCTTGCGTGGTGGCCGCCCCGTCATCATCCCCAGCGCAGAGGGGGTCAGTCTTGGTGGCAAGGCCTTTCCCAGTTACGTTGCGATCACAGCAGATGGCCAGACGCTGATCGGTGAACCGGCACGCCGCCAGGCCGCTGCAAACCCGGAAGGGACGGCAACTGCTTTCAAACGCCAGATGGGCAAACGCGAAAAGATCACGCTGCGGGGGCGTGACTTCAACCCGGAGCAACTGTCCTCACTGCTGCTGCAAAAGATCAAGCGTGATGCCGAGGCCTTTATCGGCGAACCGGTCGAAAAGGCCGTGGTGACCGTCCCGGCTTATTTTGATGACAACCAGCGCAACGCGACCAAGGATGCCTGCCGCATCGCCGGTATCGAGGTCGCGCGCCTGATCAATGAACCGACCGCGGCCTCACTGGCCTATGGTCTCGACCGGGCCGGTGAGGAGCTGCGGATCGCGGTGATTGATTTCGGTGGCGGGACCCTGGATGTGACCATCATGGAATTCGGCAAGGGGGTGTTCGAGGTCAAGGCGACCAGTGGCGACACCCAGCTGGGCGGCACCGACATGGATCAGTTACTGCTCGACCACCTGGCGGAACGGTTCAGGTCCGAAGTCGGCGTGGATCTGCATGATGACGACAAGGCACTGGCGCGCCTGCGCGAGGCAGGCGAGGTCGCAAAAATCGAATTGTCGACCAGCACCACCACGCATATCAGTCTGCCCTATATTACTGCCATGGGGGGTGAGCCGAAGCACCTGGAACTCGATCTGACGCGTGCCGAACTGGAACGCCAGGTGTATGAGGTTATCGAGCGGTGCCGCGGTCCCGTGGAACAGGCACTCAGTGATGCCGGGCTTGGCGCAAACCAGATTGATCGCATCGTGTTTGTCGGTGGACCGACACGTATGCCCGCAGTGCGCAAATTCTTCGAAGACCTGTTCGGGCGCAAGGCGGAGATGGGCGTCGACCCGATGGAGTGTGTGGCGAGCGGTGCGGCGATCCAGGCCGGCGTGCTGAGTGGCGAGGTCGGTGATATCGTCCTGGTTGACGTCACGCCCCTGACGCTCGGGGTGGAAACCCTGGGCGGTGTTGCGACCTCATTGATTGCGCGCAACACGCCTATCCCGGTCAAGCATACCGAGACCTTCACGACTGCGGCCGATATGCAATCGGCCGTGACTATCCATGTCTACCAGGGCGAACGTCCGATGGCCAGTGACAATACCAGCCTCGGTGAGTTCAACCTCGATGGCATTCCACCTGCGCCGCGTGGCGTACCGAAGATCGATGTTACTTTCGATATTGACAGTAACGGTATCCTCAACGTCACGGCCAAGGACCAGGCGACATCCCGCTCACAGTCGATCACGATTACCGGTTCGACGCGCCTGCCCGAGGACGAAAAACAGCGCATGGTCAAGGAGGCGGAGAAATTCGCCGAGCAGGACAAGAAACGCCGCGAGCAGGCTGACAAACTCAACGAGGCCGATTCGCTCTGCTACCAGGGCGAGAAAATACTTGCCGACTTCAGTGACAAGCTCTCGGACGACATGCAGAAAAACATCGAAGACGGCGTGCGTGATACGCGTGCGGCCCTGGCAATGAAGGATGCCGACCTGGCGAAGCAGCGCGCGGATGAACTGGCCAAGCTGTTGAAAGAAGCGGGCGTCGTTATCTATGCCGAGACTCCCGGCGCAAAAGGCCCGTACCGGGAAGTCAAAACGGGTGAAGAGCAGCCGTCGGGCGGCCGCCCCACCGGTTCAGGCCCACGTGGACGCGTTGTGGATGCCGACTACGAAGAAAGTTCCTGAGCTCTGAAGCATCACTATGGCCACAACACAGCGCGATTATTACGAGGTGCTCGGGGTCGCGCGCGATGCTGACCAGAAGTCCATCAAGGATGCCTTTCGTACCCTGGCCATGAAGTATCACCCGGACCGTAACAAGGCCCCGGACGCGGAAGAAAAATTCAAGGAGATTGCCGAGGCCTACGCGGTGCTGTCTGACCCGGACAAGCGGGCACAGTACGACTCGCGTGGCTTCGCCGGGGTGGCGGATTTCAGTGCCGAAGACCTGTTTGGCGGCATTGATTTCGGCGATATCTTTGGCGATATGGGCTTTGGTTTCGATTTTGGTGGCGGCAGCATCTTCGACCGCCTGTTTCGCCACCGGCGGGCCGGGCCGACTCGCGGCCAGGACCTTGAGGTCCGCCTGGTTATTCCCCTCGAGCGTATCAATACGGGCGGCGAAGAATCGGTGCGTTATGCACGTGCCGTGACATGCCCGGCCTGTTCGGGCTCCGGTGCGCAACCGGGGACTGCACCGCGCCAGTGTGACAGTTGTGGTGGCAGTGGCCGCAAGGTGGTCACGCGGGACGAGAAAAGGGACAAGGCCAGCGTCCGCTTCCAGCAAGTGTCCGTCTGCCCCGTCTGCCATGGACAGGGAACCTTTATCGATCATCCCTGCAAGCAGTGCCACGGCAGGGGACAGCTTGAAAAGGAGGAATCGCTCAAGGTGCATATCCCGGCCGGCATAGAGGAGGGGACGTCTCTACGTATCAGGGGGCATGGTTTGCCAAGCGATGAGCCCGGTGGGCCGCCCGGTGATCTTTTTGTCACGGTACATAGCGCCCCGGATCCGCGTTTCGAGCGTAGTGGCGCCGATCTATGGCGACTCGAGACACTGCAAGTTGCCGATGCGGTACTGGGTACCAGGCTTAAGGTGCCGACGCTGGAGGGTGCGGTCGATGTCAGGGTACCGGCCGGCACCCAGCCGGACGAGGTTCTGCGCCTGCGCAACAAGGGCCTGCCACGCTTCGATGGCAGCGGGCGTGGGAGTCTAAATATACGTATCCAGGTCAATATCCCGGAGAAGCTGTCAGACGAAGAACGCACACTTTACGAGCAATTGCGCAGCCTCGGACAGGCTGGCAGGAAAAGCAAAGCCTGATGGAAATAGTATTGAAACTGTTTCTTCCATGCTCTCTGTACTTTTGATATAAATCAATGAAATGACGCGGTAAAGAGTTGTAGCATTATTCCAAAATATGCCCCCCTATTGAATAGCAAACATATGCACTACAGGAGAACGTGTGATGGCTACGGCAAAAAAGAAAACAAGCAAGAAGGTGGCGAAGAAGACAGCTGCGAAAGAAAGCAAGCAGGAAATACAGAAGGCAGAGCCGATACGTCCCATGAGCCCTTTCGAGGAAATGGACAGGCTGTTTGAGAGTTATTTCCCACGCGGCTGGTTGCGCCCTTTCCGTTTCGAGTGGCCATCCTTTCCGGAACTGCCAATGCCGTTTGAAGGCAAAGCACCGCATGTCGATATTATTGAACGCAAGAACCAGGTCGTGGTCAAAGCAGCACTGCCCGGTGTTGACAAGAAGGATATTGATATTTCTGTGACAAAAAACGCGGTGACCATAAAGGGCAGTACGAGTCACGAAGAAAAAGAAGAGAAGGAAGATTACTACCGTAGTGAAATCTCGCGTGGTTCCTATTGCCGCTCCATGATCCTGCCGGCAGAGGTGGACGAAACGAAGGCCAAGGCGAAATTCAAGGACGGTATCCTGGAATTGACCCTGCCCAAGCTTAAGAAAGAAAAGGAAAAGCGCCGTTCCGTCAAGGTGGAATAACAAATTCCCGGTGTCGCTTTAAAAAAACCCGGTCTGTACACGGACCGGGTTTTTTTTGTTTTTCGACAGGATTCACATGATTAACTGGATAAATGGGCGAAATAAAAGGTGCCATTGTATCCTGTTAAACAGGGTGTTTTTATCTCCTGCATAGTCTTTATGGCTTACTGTTTCGTGCAGCTTCGGGCGAGCCAGTAATCGATGCTCAGGTAGTTGCCCGCGCCGATAAAGAACAGCACCAGCAGCATGATGAAGTAAGTAGCGGCAAACTCGATGCCGTTGTTAAGAATCGTGATATTGCCCTGGCCGGTCAACCAGTCATAGTTGCCGTGCTCGCGCAGGATATCTTTCGCGACTGACAGGCGTTCGCTGGCATCCTGTGCATCCCCACAATTGAACAGACAGAATTTTGCATCGGCGATGGCCTGCCAACCGTTTTCCCAGTGAACGGAGAACATGGCGACCAGCATGGTGATCATGAGGGGAATCGATATCCAGCGCACGGCAAAGCCGATAAGCAGCAGGATGGCGCCGAGCAGTTCGGTCGTCGTGGCGAGAAAGGCCATCAACTCCGGAAATGGCAGGCCGAGTCCCCAGTCCGGGTTACCAAACCAGGCGGCCGTGCTGTCGAAATCATCGAACTTGCTCTTGCCGGCCATCCAGAAAATCGGCGCGAGATACAGGCGCAGTGCCAGTGGGCCGAGAAAATCGACTGCGCGGGTACGGTCAAGCATGCCCTGCAGGGTACACAAAAAGTTCATGAAACACGCCTCCTCTTCCTTGTGTTGTTTTATTGTTTGTTTTTAGCGGGTGCTGGTACCTAAGACAATGTCACGTAGCTGGAGTTCCTTTAATGTTTGCAGCCCACCCTCGATCACGATATTCGGATTGGGATGTTGAAGCTCTCGGGCGATTTGCTCAAGAGCAGCGCGCCCGCTCAGTTGTTGGTCTTCTTGCAATAAGTACAGGAGGCGAGCCGTTACCGGGTTCATTTCCATGAAATGCACTTCGTCCGATTTGTCCCGGTACACAACAATGTGCGTAGGCTGCTCACCGGGTTGTTCAGGCGTGAAGTCGGGGCTGATTTGATGCACGGGGTAGCTGTAGCTGAGCGGCCAGGCCAGAGGTGAGATTACGGGGTGCCCTGTCAGCAGGTCGCCTTCTGCATCGATCGCTGTCATATCGATCTCGGTTTCATCGATCGATAAGGCCAGTTCTACCCACTCGTAGTGGGCCAGTTCCAGCATGAAGGGGTAATCACATTCCTGTGGTTCATGCTCATTTTCAAGGTAAGCGAGAAACTCCTGCGAAACCTCGAGAAAATAAGGTGTCTGGTTGCGATGCCGTTTGAAAAAGTCGCGCACCATGGCATGCCAGTCGGCATCACTGTACAGGCTGCGCAGGACCGGGAAGCCATTGGCAATAAAGCCTTCGATATTGTTGTAAAACAGTTCGTTGTAGATCCTGATACGACGTTCTTCCATACCGGCCGGTGTCGGGACATTTTCCGGGTCACGGATATGGGCAGTAAAATCGTACTGCCAGTCCTTGAAGGATTTTTTCTCAGCCACGGTGGGCGACGGCGCGGTCATCGTTTCGCAAGGTCCATTTGTTCTGGATATCGGCAATCCGGTCAACCTCGATCAGCAGTTCCGGCAGTGGTGGAATATTGAAATCACGTTCGAGCAGGGTCGGGATCACACCAAAACGCTGGTAAGTTTTCTCCAGCAACTCCCAGACCGGGTCGATGATATCGGCACCATGCGTATCGACGATCAGGTCTTCTGCCTCATTGTAATGTCCGGCAATATGGATATAGGCGATACGCTCACCGGGTACGGCATTCAGGAATTCTTCCGCGTCGTAGCGGTGATTGATGCTGTTGACGTAGATATTGTTGACATCGAGGTGCAGCAGGCAGTCGGCCTGTTCGAGCACGGCGTTGAGGAACTCGATTTCCGGCATGTCCTGGCCGGGTGCCGCGTAGTAGGAAACGTTTTCCATCGCGATCTGTTGATTGAGGATGTCCTGCACGCGCTTGATACGCTCCACAACATGCTTGATCGCCTCTTCGGTGAAGGGGATCGGCAGCAGGTCATACAGGTGACCCTCATCGCCACAGTAACTCAGGTGTTCGCTGTACAGCTTGATGTCATACTCATCGAGGAAACGGCCGACACGGCGCACAAAGTCCTCGTCGAGTGGGGCCGGGCTGCCGATCGACAATGATAGTCCATGACAGACAAAATCGTGTTGTTCGGTGAAGGCGCGAAACTTCTTGCCCATCGCGCCACCGAGGCCGATCCAGTTTTCCGGGGCGACCTCGTAAAAATCTACTTGTGCCGGCGGATGCTCGGCCAGCGGGTCCATCAGGACCCGCCGGTATCCGAGACCGGCTCCATGAACGGGAAACTTATCCATGTTCATAGCTCCGTTATAGCAGGCAAATTACTTGGTAGCGCCACACTTGGCCTCGCCACACTTGGCTTCCGGCTTTTTGGCGCCACATCTTGCTTCCTGCTCTTTGGCACCTGCCTTCTTGCCTTCGCCACACTTGCCTTCACCGCACTTGGCTTCAGTACCTTTCTTTTCGGCCTTCTGCTGGGCGCCGCACTTGCCTTCCTCGGCCTGCATTTTCTCGGCCTTCTGGCCGCCGCACTTGGCTTCGGCAACCTGCTGGTAGCCGTGGGACAGGTCGGTCATGCCGAACGGGTTGGCATTATCCGCAGCAGCCGGAGTGGCAGCTACGCCCAGGGCGAATGCTGTGCCGAGAGCCGCAGCCAGTGGTTTCATCGTAGTCTTCTTTGACATTGGGTGTTGCCTCCTAGAGTTACCCATTAATAAGGTTTTATTAGTGGTTATTGGTATACAACTATCACCACCGGTAGGTTTCCCAATGGTAGCTACCGGACCACGTGATAGATGTGACAGTGGCCTGCTGGGTAAGTTCCCTCTCCATCAGATACTGACGCCGCTCATTATTATCTGAAATCTCCGGGGCGGACAAGTGAAGAGTGTCACACAACAGGACAAAGGCCGGTGACCTCACTGTTCGGGGACAATGTTGATCAACAGTCCTTTGTATAATCAGGGCATTAGCGGTGATTGCTAATGCTTATTTGTTGGTAGCATACCCGGGCTCAGCCTGTTTGGCGCCTCCACAAAGGAGGCGAGCGGTCGGGAGAAAATTTCGCAAGGCAGGGGAAGAATCAATCGTTTTCAGCGTAGCAATTTGCGCAGGCAGCCAAGGTAGGCGGCGTCATCCGGCATGCGGTTGCTATGCTGTGCCTGCCACAAGACTTCGCCGAGGCACTCCATGACCGCATGATCAGCGGCATGCGCATCACCGGTCCGGGCCACGAGTTGCTGGTAGATATCGACAATGCCGGCGGGGCGGTCTGTGCCGAGCTGCTCCTGGATGGCGATATGCATACCCATGTGCAGGAACGGGTTGGTTTCACCGTGTTCCGGCAACCAGTCGCGGTCGATGGTGCTATCGGGGTTTTCGAGCAGGGCATGGTATTCGGGGTGCAGGCCGATGACGCCGACGATCATCTGTTCAAGCGGCTCCAGTGGCTCGTTGTTGCGGTGTTTGCGCCATGCCTCGGTGTAAACCTGGCGGATCTGGTTGCGGTCATTGCCAAACATAAATGAATTCTACCACGGGGATCACGGGGGCACGGGGAAAATCGAACATGATTTTACATCATCAATGACTATCTTTTGACCCCATGTTCCCTGTGCTCCCCGTGGTTTCAGTTCTCTTGCGTTTTCTGCTTGTACTCGCATGCCCAGACCCGGTACGGGTGGGGTACTCACAATGAACCTCGCAGAGGTTCTGTGAGCGGGCTATCAATTCTCTTTCGTTTTAGACCGGTATTCGCACAGGTCACGAATAATACACCCCGGGCAGTCCGGCTTGCGCGCCTTGCACACGTAGCGGCCATGCAGGATCAGCCAGTGGTGAGCATCGAGCCTGAATTCCTCGGGCACGAACTTGAGCAGTTTTGTTTCGACCTCGAGCACGTTCTTGCCCGGCGCGATCCCGGTGCGGTTGGCGACCCGGAAGATATGCGTGTCCACGGCAATGGTTGGTTCGCCAAAGGCCGTGTTCAGGATCACGTTGGCTGTTTTGCGGCCGACGCCAGGCAGGGCCTCCAGTGCGACGCGATTCTGTGGTACTTCGCCATTATGTCTGTCGATGAGGATCTTGCAGGTCTTGATGATATTCGCGGCCTTGCTGTTATACAGGCCGATCGTCTTGATGTATTTTTTCAGGCCGGCCTCGCCGAGCGCAAGGATCGCCTCCGGCGTGTGTGCTACCGGGAACAGCTTGGCCGTGGCCTTATTGACCCCGACATCCGTGGCCTGTGCCGACAGTGTCACCGCTACCAGCAGCTCGAACGGGCTCTGATAATTCAGTTCGGTGGTCGGGTTCGGGTTGGCTGCCTTGAGGCGGGTGAAGATCTCGGTGCGTTTTTCTTTATTCATTGCCCTGAACCATCGGAACGACGGTTGGGGTTGCCCTGACGCTGGAAGTGTAGGGCACTCGCAATGAACCCGACAGGGTTCTGTGAGCAGTATTCATCGTTCATCATTTCTATAACAATTAATTTTGTTCAACTGTTTCACCAACAACAATCGGCGCAGGTCTTTTTGCTTTTTCATCAATTGCTCTGAACCTTCGGGACGAAGGTTAGGGTTGCCTTGACCCGGTACGGGTGAGGTACTCATGACGAACGCGCTAGCGTTCTATGAGACAACACAATGAACCTCGCAGAGGTTCTGTGAGAAGTCATTAGTGCTGTTCAACGGCCTCTCCGATAGCAACCGGACTCGTTTTAGATTGTCTCTCATCAATCAGGTTCTTGAGGGCTATCAACAGCCCCAGGCCAATGAAGGCCCCTGGCGGCAGGATGGCCAGCAGGTAACCACGATAATTTTCCACCAGCGTAATCGTCCAGTCACGCGCGACTTCGCCGAACAGGAGGTGGGCATTGGCCAGCAGCGTACCCTGGCCAATCACTTCGCGCATACCGCCGAGCATGAGCAGCGCAAAGGTAAAGCCCAGACCCATGGTAAGACCGTCCATGACAGCACGATCAACACTGTTACGCGAGGCATAGGACTCGGCCCGGCCAAGGATGGAACAATTCGTCACGATCAACGGGATAAAGATGCCGAGCACCTTGTGCAGGTCATGCAGCCAGGCATTCATGGCCAGGTCAATCGCCGTCACAAACGAGGCGATGATCATCATAAAGGCGGGAATACGGATTTCAGGTTTGACCACGTTACGGATCAGCGACACGGTTGAGTTCGAGGCAAGCAGCACCATGGTTGTCGCCAGGCCCAGTCCGAGCGCATTGACCACGGTCGAGGACACGGCGAGCAGCGGGCACAGGCCGAGCAGTTGCACGAAACCGATGTTGTTACGCCACAGGCCTTCGCCGGCGATACGGGTATAACTGTCATTCGACATGGGTCACCTCCGCGGCAGACATGAACAGCATATCACGCTCGGCCCCATAGTATTGCAGACTGCGCTTGACGGCAGCCACCACGGCACGCGGCGTGATGGTTGCGCCGGTGAGCTGGTCGAAGGCGCCGCCATCCTTTTTGACCTGCCAGCGTGCCGGAGGCGGATTGCCGAGGGACTTGTTATCAAAACCGAGGATCCAGTCCGAGCGATCGGCTTCAATCGCGTCACCCAGGCCGGGTGTCTCGCGGTGTTTGATGGCCCGCACGCCGAGCAGGCTGCCATCATAGCGGATGCCGACGAGGAGACGGATATTGCCACTGTAGCCATCCGGCGCGACACACGTGATCACGAGAGCCACCGGCTCGCCCTGCTGCCGGGCGCGGTAAACCGGCATCGGCTCGTTCGTCCCCAGCGCTTGCGGTGCGGTGACGTGAATAACATCCGTGAACAGGTCATTGTCGTGCAGCGTTTTGGGCACGATTTGATGCAGGTTGCGCAGCAGGGCGGCGCGCTCACTCGCGGCGATGGGCTCGCGGGTGACTTCATAGGTCAGGGCAACCAGTCCGGTTCCGACCACAGCGAATGTGCCCAGCAAGGTGGCGGTACGCAACATGTATTTGATTAACGTGTTCACGGTTACCGGCGCCCCCGGTCACCAAACACGCGTGGCTGTGTGAAGTGGTCAATCGTCGGCGCGGCCATATTCATGAGCAGCACGGCAAACGCGACCCCGTCCGGGTAGCCGCCATAGCTGCGGATCAGCCAGATGATCATGCCGATCCCGGCGCCGTAGATGAGACGGCCGCGGGGCGTGGTGCTGGCACTGACCGGGTCGGTGGCGATAAAAAATGCACCGAGCAGGGTCGCCCCACCGAACACGTGGAACAGCGGCGAGGCGTGCCGGGCCGGGTCGATGAGCCAGAACAGGCCACTGAGCAGGATGATGCTCGTGATCATGGCCAGCGGTATCTGCCAGGCGATATCACGACGCCACAGTAACCAGCTGCCGCCGACCAGGAAGGCGAGGCTGACCCACTCCCAGTTCTTGCCGGCGAGTGCGCCGTACAGGCTGGCAAAGTCGGGATGGCTGCGTATCGCCTCGATACTCTCGCCCAGGCCGATGCGGGTTTTCAGCGTATCGAGTGGTGTGGCGCCGCTGAGGGCATCGGGAGTCAGGCCGTTGCCAAACATTATCGCGTTGAAGGCCTCGCCGAGGCCGGGCGTTGTCAGTTGCCAGTTCGTCATCTCCAGCGGAAAGGCGATCAGCAGCATCGCGTAGCCGAGCATGGCCGGGTTGAACGGGTTATAGCCGAGCCCGCCATACAGTTGCTTGCCGAAGACAATCGCAAACGCACTGCCAAGTACCACGAGCCACCACGGCGCAAGGGGGGGCAGGGCCAGTGCAAGTAACACCGCGGTGAGCAGAGCACTGCCATCCGTGACAGACGGGCCCGGCGGTCGCTGGCGAAGTTTCAGCACAATACTTTCAGCAAGCACGGCCGCGGTGATCGCAAGCAGGATTTGCACGAGGATACCCTGGCTGATAAACCAGGCATACAGCGCGATGCCGGGCAACAATGCCATCAGCACGCGCAGCATGAGTGCCTGTACGCTGTCGGAGCCGTGCTGATGCGGTGAACCGGGCGTAAGCAGGCTCATGATGTGCTGTCCTCTTTGTCTGCGTCATGCCGTGCGCGGCGTGCCTCGACCTCGGCGATCTTCGCCTGCTGTTCGGGCGTCAGGTGGTCGATGTTCTTTGGTTTGGTGCCGGCGGCTTCCTTTTTCTTTTTCGCGCGTTCCAGCGCCGCCATGATAGCGGCCTTCTTCGCATCCTCGCCGGTTTGTTTCGGCCCGCTTGGCTTGAGTGCCGAGGCGCGTTGTTTATGCCGTTCGGCGCGTTCGCGTTTTTCGCGTTCAAGGCGGGCCTCACGGAATTCGTGCCGCTCGCGCGCCTTGTCGGATTTTTGTTTGTCGCGTTCCTGTTGGGCAATTTCGGTTTTGGCAAAGCGGTAGTACTGCACGAGCGGGATATTGCTCGGGCAGACATAGGCGCAGCAACCGCACTCTATGCAATCGAACAGGTGGTATTCACGCGTCTTGTCGAAATCCCGTGCCTTTGCATACCAGTACAGTTCCTGCGGCAGCAGTCCCGCCGGACAGGCATCGGCACACTGACCGCAACGGATGCAGGGGCGTGCCGCTTCATCGGCAGGTATATGTTCGGCGCGCAAGGCGAGCAGGCAGTTCGTGGTCTTGATGAGCGGCGCGCCGAGATCATGCAGGGCAAAGCCCATCATCGATCCGCCCATGAGGACGCTGGCCAGTGAGTCGGGTTTGACGCCGACGTATTCGAGTACGTCATGTATCGGCGTACCGATCAGCACTTCGAGATTACACGCATTGTCCACGGCCGGACCGGTGACCGTGACTATGCGCGAGATGAGTGGCCGGCCTTCGTGGACTGCGCGGTAGATTGCCGCGGCCGTGGCAACGTTATGGCAGATGACGCCGATGTCCAGCGGCAGGCCATGACTCGGCACCTCGCGACCGGTCACGGTATAGATGAGTTGCTTTTCGCCGCCGGCCGGGTAGCGGGTCGGGATGATGACGAGTTCAATGTCAGTATCGGCGGTTGCTGCGCGAAGCGCGTCAATGGCCTCGGCCTTGTTGTCCTCAACAGCGATAACCGTTTCATTGCTGTTCAGCACATGCGTCATGATCCGGGCGCCCTCGACAATTTTCGCCGCCTGCTCACGCATCAGCATGTCATCACAGGTGATCCACGGTTCACATTCAGCGCCGTTCAGGATCAGGGCTTCGACACTGGCCTCGGGCTTGGCATTGAGCTTGATGAAACTCGGGAAACCGGCGCCACCAAGGCCGACAATACCGGCATTACGTATGCGGTTACGCAATTCGCTGCGATCCAGGTGCATATAATCAGCAATCGGTTTGCACTCGCACCA
>JASFJH010000022.1:0-14869 GCA_050122215.1 Granulosicoccaceae bacterium
GACGCATGCGTTCATACACATATATGAACAGGATAACGACAATACCAATGCCGAGCAGAATCAGGCGCAATGAATCCATGCCTGCGCACGCCTCCCCTGTTATCAGATTGACTGTTTAGCTTGCAACCATGCTGGCTGCTTCGTCCACGTCTACCGCCACGAGCCTGGACACGCCCGGTTCGTTCATGGTCACACCCATGAGCTGGTTGGCCAGCTCCATGGTGACCTTGTTGTGGGTAATGAATATAAACTGGATACGGTCCGACATTTCACGCACAAGATCACAGAACCGGGTGACGTTCGCATCATCAAGCGGTGCGTCGACTTCGTCGAGCAGGCAGAACGGTGCCGGGTTCAGCTCGAAGATCGAGAACACCAGTGCCGCAGCGGTCAGGGCCTTTTCACCACCTGACAACAGATGGATCGTACCATTACGCTTGCCCGGCGGGCGGGCCATCACGGTAATACCCGTCGTCAGCAGGTCATCATCGGTCAATTCCATGTAGGCATGACCGCCACCGAACAGGCGCGGGAACATGCTCTTGAAGCCGGCGTTGACCTTGTCGTAGGTTTCCTTGAAGCGCGTGCGCGTTTCCTTGTCGATCTTGTGAATCGCGTTTTCGAGCGTGGTCAGGGCCTCTTCGAGATCCGACATCTGCTTGTCGAGGTATTCCTTGCGCTCGGAGCGCTCCTTGAATTCCTCGATGGCTGCAAGGTTGATGGCGCCAAGGCGCTGGATACGGTTTTCCAGTTTTGTGACGTTTTCTTCCCAGGCCGTCACGCTCGCATCCTCGGTCAGGGATTCATAAAGGGCCTCGAGCGTAAAGCCGGTCTCGTCGATCTGTTCCTGCAAGGTCTGCAGACGAACATGCACGCCCTGGTAGTCCATGCGCAGTTGTTCGAGCTGACCACGGATGTCCTGTGACTTGCGATCTGCCTCGCCACTCGCCGTGGTGTCCTGCTGCATGGCATGCTCGATTTCCTGCATGGCATTGCGTGCCTGGCCGAGTGTCGCTTCCACGGCTTGCCGCTGTTCGAGCACTTGCGTCAGTTCGGTTTCCATGTTCTGCAATGGCGCGATGCCCTGCTCGATCTGCTGCGCAATATCATCGCGCCGCGCCTGCAGTTGTTCAATCTGGCTTTCGATACGCTGCATGGCCTGTTGCGTCGAGTTCAACTCGGTACGCAGCGATTCGACCTTCAGGGCATGCTGGTGCGCCGCATCATGATCGGCGCGCGCCCGATCCCGCGCCTGGTCGAGTGCCTCACGCAAATTGTCACGCCGTGCGACCAGTTGTTCACGGGTTTCGGCCAACGAGGCCGCCTCGGCCTTCGCCTGTTCAAAACGTTCACGTGCTGACACCAGCTCACTGCGATCATTGTCTTCCTGACCACGCAACTCTTCGAGTTCATGGTTGAGTGTCGTGATCCGGCCGCGCATCTGCTCGAGTGCCGTTTCGCGGCTACCCAGGGTGGAACGGATCTCGGCCTGGCGATGCTTGGCTTCATCGAGGCTGTGTTGCAGACGTTCACGTTCCGCTTCATGTTCATGCAGGTCCTGGCGCAACTGTTCCTGTTTTGCCGCCAGTTCTGCCACCGTGGCTTCGAGCGATGCAATGCGTGCGCCGGTCTCACGGATTTCCTGTTCACGTTGCAGGACACCGGCCTGTTCGTTGGCGGCACGTGACAGGCGGATCCAGTTGCAACCGAGCCAGATGCCATCACGCGTAATGATCGATTCATGTGCCTGCAAGCGGTCGCGCAGGGCAAAGGCTTCATCAATAGAATTGACGGCATAGACGCTGCCGAGCAGTGACTGCACCGGCCACTCACTGCGCACCTTGTCCACAAGTGAGTCGGCGATGCCCTGCGTACTGGCAGGCTGCTGACCGGAGCGGTTTTCAAACAGGGTCAGGGCGCCCTGCTCGAGCGAATCAAACGCACTCGACAGGCTGCAGGCATCTTCAACACCGACCGCCTGCAGGTGGGAGCCGAGCACGATTTCCACGGCCTGTTGCCAGTCCGGTTCAACCTCGAGGGTCTCGGCAAGGCGCAGCGCCTTGTCCAGGCCACGACTGGCCAGCCATTCGGAAACACCCTCTTCGTGTTTGCCGAGCGCCGCTTCCTGCAGGGCTTCAAGCGAGGACAGTCTGCCCTGCTGGCTTTGCAGGGTACTGCGCGCCTCATCGAGTTCACGCGAGATACTGGCATTGTCTTCACGGCATTGCCCGATGCGTTGCTGGCAATCCTGCAGTGACGCGCTTTGTTGCGTCACGATTTGCTCGGCACTGCCTAGTTCATTGCGCATGTCCGAGACTTCACTTTCCAGTGCGGAGACATCGAGGCCTTCAAGTTCCTCACGCATGCGGGAAGAACGCTGACCGAGCTGTTCGAGGTGCTGGTCCAGGTGCTGGATGCGGGTTTCTTCCACCTGCATGGCCTTGCCCGGCTCGGCTGCATCACGGTTGAATTCTTCCCAGTCGATCTGCCAGTCCTGCATGGCCGATTCGGCCTTGCGCAAGGCTTCAGCCGAGGCCGCCTCGGCCTGCTTCGCCGACTGCCAGGCCGGTTCGATTTCCTGCAAGGACCTGTCGAGTTCGGTAATGCGCTGCTTGTCCAGCTCGAGTGTATCGCTGGCCTCGGCGAGAGAACTGTTTACCGCCGCCTGGTCCTGCTGCAATTGCTGGCGTTTTTCCTTGGCGTGCGCGATGGCCTGCTCGATGCGCGAGACCTCACCACCGAGCTTGTAGAAGTCGGCCTGGATGCGACTGAAGTTATCGTTCGCCTCGTTGTGTTCGGCACGCCGGGTTTCGAGACGCGACTCGATTTCACGCAGGTTGGCGACCGCCACTTCAAAAGCCGTCTCGGTTTCGTCAATTTTCTTCTTGCGGGTCTGCGCTTCTTCATCGAGCGCACGACGACGCAAGGCCAGAAGTTCGGCCCGGGCCTGGCGTTCTTCCTGTTTCAGTACCTTGTATTTTTCCGCGGTCTTCGCCTGACGTTGCAGGTGCTGCAACTGCTTGTCGAGTTCTTCGCGCAGGTCATTGACGCGCTCGAGGTTTTCACGCGTATGCTTGATGCGGTTTTCAGTTTCGCGGCGGCGCTCCTTGTACTTGGAAATGCCGGCCGCTTCCTCGATGAACACGCGCATGTCATCGGGCTTGGCCTCGATAAAGCGAGAGATCATGCCCTGCTCGATGATCGCATAACTGCGTGGCCCGAGGCCGGTACCGAGGAACAGGTCCATGATGTCGCGGCGGCGACATCGCGTGCCGTTCAGGAAATAACTCGAGCTGCCGTCACGGCTGACCGTGCGCTTGACCGAGATCTCGGTGAAGTTCGCATATTGCCCGCCGGCACGGCCATCACTGTTATCGAACACGAGTTCGATGCCGGCCTGGCCAATCGGCTTGCGCGAGGACGAACCATTAAAGATGACATCGGCCATCGATTCACCGCGCAGGTGCTTGGCAGAGATTTCACCCATCACCCACCGCACGGCATCGATGACATTCGATTTGCCGCAGCCATTCGGGCCGACGATGCCTGACAGGTTGGTAGGGAAGCTGACTGTGGTCGGATCCACGAATGACTTGAATCCGGCGAGTTTAATTTTTTCGAGACGCATTGCCTGTTATTTTCACTAATATCTGGGATGGTGGAATGACCGCATCATAACACATCACTTGTCAGCCGCCTGCAGGTTCCGGTATCTTTCGCGCATGAGCACACAACCCAGCAAAGACCTCGAGACTTTCGACAACCCGCAAGCGGAGCGTGACTATACTATACGCATCCGCATGCCGGAGTTCACCTGCCTGTGTCCCAAAACCGGGCAGCCGGATTTTGCCACCATGCACCTCGAGTACGTGCCCGATGCGCGTTGTATCGAGTTGAAATCATTGAAACTCTACATCTGGTCGTTCCGTGACGAGGGCGCCTTCCACGAGGCCGTGACGAACCGCATCCTCGATGACCTGGTCAGGGCCTGCGCGCCGCGCTTCATGCGCCTGACCGCCGAGTTCAACGTGCGCGGCGGGGTGTACACGAGCGTGGTCGCGGAACACATGGCCGACGACTGGCAACCCCCGGCACAGGTTCACCTGCCTTAGCCTGTTGTTTCAATGCGCTGCGACGGGCACTTGAGAAATCAAATCAGCTTTGTCGCGGATCTTCGCAGCCATGCGGCATAGCCTCGGTATTGATGTCGGCACCTCCGGCGTGCGCGCCGTCGTGCTCGATGCCGGCGGCCAACCCTGCGCCGAGGCCACCCAGCCACTTGCAACACAGGCCCCGGATGTCTGGTGGTCAAATATTGAGCAGGTGCTCGCCGCGCTGCGCCCCCGGACCGATCTCGGCAAGCTCGGGGCGCTGGCCATCGATGCAACCTCCTCCAGCGTGCTCGTGTGTGACGGGCATGGCCGGCCCCGTGGCCCCGTGCTCATGTACGCCGACAACCGCGCCACTGACCAGGCACGGCGCATCGCCGACGTTGCCCCGCCCAATAGCGGCGCACACGGCGCAAGCAGCAGCCTTGCCAAGCTGCTCTGGCTGCAGGCACATACCGGCCTGGCCGCCGGTGAACGCGTCCTGCACCAGGCTGACTGGCTGACCGGGCGGTTTCTCGGCCGCTTCGATCGCGCCGATGAAAACAACGCCCTGAAACTCGGCTATGACCCGATTAACCGCTGCTGGCCGGAATGGCTCGCGTCACTCGGCATCGACATGGCCGACTTGCCAGCGGTCGTGCCCGCCGGCAGTTGTCTCGGCCGCGTCATGCCGCATATCGCCGTGCACTTCGGCCTGGCCCCGGACTGCCAGATCGCAGCCGGCACCACCGACAGCACGGCGGCCTGCCTCGCTGCCGGTATCCATGCGCCCGGCGATGCCGTGACCGTGCTCGGCTCGACGCTGGTCGTGAAAGTCCTCGCCGAGGCACCCGTGTTCGCTCCCGCAGACGGCGTTTACAGCCACCGGCTCGGCGATCAGTGGCTGGTTGGGGGTGCCTCGAATACCGGTGGTGCGGTGTTGCGTCAATACTTCGATGATGCCGAGCTGGCCCGGCTCAGCCGCGAGATCGACCCGGACACGGACTCGGGACTCGATTACTACCCGCTGCCCGCGCCCGGCGAACGCTTTCCGCATAACGACCCGGCCTATCCGCCCCGCCTGTCACCACGCCCGGCGCGGGATGCCGACTTCCTGAAAGGCATGCTCGAGGGTATCGCCCGCATCGAGGCGCAGGCCTATAAACGCCTGGCGGAACTCGGCGCGCCAGCCGTGCGACATATCTACAGTCTCGGCGGTGGCGCCGGCAACACGACATGGACACGCATGCGCGAACGCCTGCTCGGCGTGCCAATCACCAGAGCCCGTCATGAACAGGCGGCCGTTGGTGCCGCCTTGCTGGCACGACAGTGTCTACAGACACAGCAACAATGATTTACACTTGATGACCGGCTGCGCAACAACAAAACAGACACCACGAGACAACAACATGATTGCAGATTCAGTCAAAGGCGCAGGTTACCTGATACAGGGCCTGGGCCTCCTCACCACTCCCGGGGTGAAACGTTTTGTCGCCATCCCGTTAACCATCAATATCCTGCTGTTTGCCGGGTTGATCTGGTTCGGCTACAGCGAGTTCATGGACTTCCTCAACTGGTTACTGCCGGAAGAAAACGGTTGGCTGGGCTGGTTACGCTATATATTGATACCGCTGTTTTTCCTGACCGTGCTGGTGATCGTGTTTTTCACCTTTACCATCGTCGCCAATATTATCTCCTCGCCGTTTAACGGTCTGCTTGCCGAGGCCGTGGAAAAACACCTGACCGGGCAGGAGGTCGGTGAACCAAAAGGCTTTATGGATATCCTCAAGAATGCGCTGCCGATGATGCTCAATGAACTGCGCAAGTCTGTGTATTACGCCATGATCATTATCCCGGCCTTCCTCCTGTTCCTCGTGTTGTCGTTTATTCCGGTGGTCAATATTCTCGGTGCGATTGGCTGGTTCCTGGTCTCGGCCTGGATACTGGCCGTGGAATACAATGACTTCCCGTTCGACAACCACGATATTCCGTTCAGGGAAATGCGTCGTCAGCTCGGCATGCGCAAATGGCTGGCATTTGGTTTTGGTGGCGCGACCATGATCGCCACGGCCATCCCGGTGGTGAATTTTTTCGTCATGCCCAGCGCGGTAGCCGGTGCCACGGCCATGTCAGTGCAGCAAAAACTGCTGCCACCCGCCAGGCCGGCTACTTGAGGTATTCGCGCAGGCGACGCGCCCCTTCCTCGAGGCGCGACATCGAGGTTGTGTAGCTAAACCGCACATAGCGGTTGGCGTGATGCGTGCCGAAATCGATCCCCGGGGTGATGGCCACACCCGCTTCTTCGAGCATGTTGTGCGCAAAACTGAAACTATCGTCAGTAAAGCGGCTGCAATCCGCGTAGATATAAAATGCCCCTTCCGGTGTCACCGGGATGTCGAAGCCAAGTTCACGCAGTACCGGCAATAAATAATCCCGGCGCCTGGCAAACTCGGCGCGCCGTTGTTCAAGGATCGCGATGCTTGCCGGTTCAAATGCCGCCAGCGCGGCGAACTGGGCAGGTGTTGACGCCGCCAGGAACAGGTTTTGCGCCAGCCGGTTAACGGCATCGCAATACGCCTCGGGCACGACCGCCCAGCCAATCCGCCAGCCGGTCATGCCGAAATACTTGGAAAAGCTGTTTATGACGAAGGCCTCGCGCGAATACTGCAGGGCACTGGCTGCCTCCGTTTCGTAAACAAGCCCGTGATAGATCTCGTCGACAATCAGCCGCCCGCCTTTATCGCTGACTACTTCGAGCATCGCCTGGAGTTGCTGCGCGGCTACCAGCATGCCGGTCGGGTTGGCCGGTGAGGCGACCATTGCTGCCACGCTATCGTCTTGCCAGTATTGTGCGATCAGCTCGGCGGTTAATTGATAATGTGTCGCCGCATCGACCGGGATGCTTAACGACCTGCCTTCCACCAGCCGCACGAAATTGCGGTTGCACGGGTAACAGGGATCGGCCATGAGCACGCTCTCGCCCGGATTTATCAGCGCGCTGCACACCAGTTGCAGGGCCCCGGATGCGCCCGGCGTAATGAATACCCGGGCCGGATCTACCGTCGCGCCGTAACGCTGTGCATAAAACGCGCAGATCGCCTCGCGCAAGGCAGGCAACCCCTGGGCAGGGGTGTAGTGAGTTCGCCCCTGCGTCAGTGCCGTGCGCCCGGCTTCAACAATCGGGTCGGCCGTGACGAAATCGGGTTCACCGATTTCCATATGCACAATATCACGCCCCTGCGCTTCCAGTTCCCGGGCCCGCGCCAGCAAGGCCATGACATGAAATGGATGGATATCCAGCATGCGGGCCGCAATATGTACATCCTCTGGCATGGGCATCAGTCCATCAATTGGCGTAACAGCTCAAGATTCACGTACTCGGCACCATGCGCATCACCGGCCAGGACCTCGAAGGGCTGCCCGGGCTCACCGAGTTGATCCAGCACGAGGCTCGCACCGGTAAAATCCTGCCCGCGCGTGTAACCATTGATCGCGATGATCGTGCGCAGGCCGGCACCACGCGAGGCATGCAGGCCGTTATTGGAGTCTTCGAAGACAATGCACTGATCCGGGGTCAGGTCCAGTTCCCTGAGCGCATAAAAGTAGATATCCGGTGCCGGTTTCTTGGCCGGCACGATATCGCCGGCAGCGATGACATCGAACCACTGCATCGCCTCGGCCCCCAGTGAGCTTTCAATCAGTGCCTCGACATTGGCCGGTGTCGTGGTCGTCGCGACTGCCAGTTTCAGACCTGCCGCCCGTGCCTCCTCCATAATGCGACGGATACCGGGACGCAACGGCACGGCAGCATCGCGCAACATGCGCGTGTAATAACGGGTCTTCGCCGCGTGCAGCTCGGCGATCATCTCGTCTGGAATAGTCGCCGCGTCAATATCCGGTCGAAATGTCTCCAGGTAGTGACGAATACGCTCCTTGCCGCCTGTCACGGCCAGCAATTTGCCATATAAGGCCTCGTCCCACTGCCAGTCCAGCCCGGCATCGGCAAATGCCCGGTTAAACGCCGGACGGTGACCATCGCGCTCGGTGTCCGCCAGCGTGCCGTCGACGTCAAATATCAGGGCCTGCAACGTACTCAAAAAGCTTCTCCTAATTTTATGCAAATAATTGATTATCATATCATTAATCCCGGGCTCGGGACGGCAAATAGCTTTACATGTATTATTGCACCAGCCAGACGACTCTGGTATATATGCTCGCTTGAATTTTTCAGCTTGTGCTGTGGAGAAAGGAAATATGGCCACGAAGAAAAAGCCTGTGACCAAGAAAACCGCGAAAAAAGCAGTGACCAAGAAAAAGGTTGCGAAGAAAGCTGCTGCAAAAAAGAAGCCTGCCGCGAAGAAAGCCGCAAGCAAGAAGACTGCGGCGAAAAAAGCTGCGAGCAAGAAAACCGCAAGCAAGAAGAAGGCTGCGGCAAAACCATCGTCTGTGAAGAAGTCGACAGGCAAGTCCTCTGCAGGCATAAAGAAGGCTGTAAGTGTGAGTAAATCTACCCTGCCGGACGTTCCGGATGTGGACCCGAATCTCGAGGTTCGACCCCTGTACGGCGAGCCGTACAAGATCAAAAAAGGCGAGGAATACATGAACCCGGAAATGACCGAGCATTTCCGCAACATCCTTCTCGCCTGGAAAACCGAGCTCATGGAAGAAGTCGACCGTACCCTGCACCACATGCAGGACGAGGCGGCCAATTTCCCTGATCCGAATGATCGGGCCAGCCAGGAAACCGACTTCAGCCTGGAATTGCGTGCCCGCGACAGGGAGCGCAAACTCATCAAGAAAATCGACGAGTCCATGGATGCGCTTGATGAACGTGAATATGGGTATTGCGAAGTCTGTGGTGTCGAGATCGGCGTCCGCCGCCTCGAGGCACGCCCGACCGCAACCCAGTGTATCGACTGCAAGACCCTCGATGAAATTCGCGAAAAACAAATGGGTTAAGCAGGTTTCATACATGAATAACAAAACGGCGAAGCCTTCGGGCTTCGCCGTTTTTGTTCCGGACACATGAACAGCTCCCAGCTTTATATCGGCCGATTCGCCCCTTCCCCTACCGGACCGTTGCACTTCGGTTCGCTACTCGCGGCCGTCGCAAGTTATCTTGATGCGCGTGCCAACCAGGGTCGCTGGCTGGTACGCATGGATGATCTTGACCAGCCGCGCTGTGTAAAAGGCGCCGATAGCGAAATCCTGAAGACCCTCGAGGCCTACGGCCTGTATTGGGATGGTGAGGTCATGTACCAGAGCCAGCGCCAGGCCGCCTATGAAGCTGCCCTTGATCAATTGCAGCAGGACAAACTCGTGTATGCCTGTGGCTGTACGCGCAGGGAAATTGCCGATATCGCCCATGCCGGCATCGAGGGGCCGGTATACCCGGGCACCTGCCGGCCGGGCTTGCCGGCCGGCAAGACAGCCCGCAGTATCCGTTTGTGCACGCCGGATGAAATCATCGTGCTGCAGGATCGCATTCAGGGCGAGGTCAAACAACATGTGCAGCAACAGGTGGGGGACTTTATCATCCGCCGCGCCGATGGCCTGTTTGCCTATCAACTCGCAGTGGTCGTCGATGATGCCGAACAGCACATCACTGATATTGTGCGGGGCAGCGACCTGCTTGCTTCGACCCCGCGCCAGATCAGTCTGCAACGCTTGCTTGGTATCAAGACACCTCGTTATGCGCACCTGCCGGTTGCGGTTAATTCTGTGGGTAACAAGCTCAGCAAACAAACACATGCCCATCCCATAGATAATCGCCAGGCCAGGGACACCTTGCTGCAGGTTATGCGCTTCCTGAACCAGCCCGTTAGCAATGACATGCCCCAGATGTCGCTGCATGAATTCTGGGCAGAGGCCGTTGCCCGCTGGCAGGCCGACAAGATACCGGCCACCCTGCAATTGCCATCGCCGATGGAATGACACGATTCCTTAATATATAAGGTAGACTAGACAGTATGACGATGACTTACCGGCAAGCCATGCAGGGCAAATTCACCGGCATCATGAAATGGGCCGATCTCGATGTGCTGTGGCAACGCATCCGCGACAGCCAGTCCCCGTGGTATGTGTACGACACGGAAGATTCGCCGCCTGAAGCACCACTCTCTACTGAACAGCTGGCGCAACAGCTCGAGCACATCGACCACGAACTGCATACCCGGCATGAACATGACTACTGCGGCATCGTCTACGCCGATAAGCCGTCAGCACCCAGCTTTATAAAGATCTATGACCCGGACAACCTCGGCGTGGTCTGTGGCTACAGCGACAACCCGCCATTACCGAGATGGGTACTGTCACACATGCCACCGGCACAACTTGAGCAGATCAAACCCAAACCCTCTGGCTGGCGCCGCTGGATACCCGGCGCCTTCTAGTTCTGTATGCCGGCAACACATGGACAGCTTGTAGACAGTTCCTTTCGCCCTGCCTGGTGGCTGCCGGGCGGACACCTGCAAACCCTGTGGGCAAGCCTGGTACGGCGCGCGCCACGCATTACGCTGCGGCGTGAGCGCCTTGAACTGGCTGACGGCGATTTTCTCGACCTCGACTGGACACCCGGAGAAAGCGGGCCGATTGTCCTGATCCTGCATGGCCTGCAAGGTTCATCGAATTCCCCCTACGCCCGTGGTCTCATGGCCGCCTGTCATGCCCGTGGCTGGCGTGCCGTGGTGATGCACTTTCGCGGTTGCAGTGGTGAACCGAACCGCCTGCCACGCGCCTATCATTCCGGCGAGACCACGGACCTTGCCGGTGTCATCGATATATTAAAACAGCGCGAGGCCGATACGCCTGTCGTGACTGTCGGATACTCACTGGGCGGTAATGTCCTGCTGAAATGGCTTGCTGAACGCGGCACGCCACACCCGGTCAGGGCCGCCATTGCCGTATCGGTACCCTACCTCCTCGACCAGGGGGCGAAACGCCTGGACCGGGGCATATCGCGCCTCTACCAGGGTCACCTGATGAGTAGCCTGATCAAATCGATTATTAACAAGCGGCACATCCTGGATGGCCACATCGACCTTGATCAGGTACACAAATTGCGGCGCATTTATGATTTCGACGATGTCGTCACAGCGCCTTTGCACGGCTTTGGCAGCGCGGACAATTACTACAAGCAATGCAGTAGTCGCCCGGTGCTGTCCGCCATCGATGTGCCGACCCTGTTACTCCATGCGCGCAATGATCCGTTCATGACCCCGGCGTGCGTACCCGGGGCGCGTGAACTGTCTGCCTCAACACGCCTTGAAATCAGTGATGATGGCGGGCACGTTGGGTTTGTCAGCGGCAATTGGCCGTGGCGCGCACGTTACTGGCTGGAGGACAGGATCACGGCCTTCCTCGCTGAACACCTTGCCGGCGAGGCCGGTGGTGGGCAGGTTGCACAGAATGTTCCCTTTACCGATGACTGCAGGTAGGCTAGGCAGTATGAAATTGACCAGGCACTCCCCTCCCCGCTTCGTCTCAGGCCTTGTTATCAGCCTGCTATGCCTGCTTTGTTTCCAGACCGTGTCTGCGGGCACGTTTGCCGAAGGGGTGCTCGCCTACAATAACAGAGAGTATCGTCACGCCCTTGATAGCTGGCTGCCGCTGGCCGAACAGGGGCATGTGCTGGCACAGACCCTGGTAGGCTCGCTGTATGCTTATGGTGAGGGGATCAAGCGTAACGACGCCGAGGCTGCAAAGTGGTTTGAGCGTGCGGCACAGGCCGGCTCGGCACAGGCCCAGTACAATCTCGGCATCCTGTATGAGAATGGCTGGGGCGTTGAGAAGGATCCTGCGCAGGCACGGCTCTGGTACCAGCAGGCGGCTAACCAGGGTCGCAAGGATGCCGCCAGCCGCTATGTGCTGCTCGGCGACACGGCGACAAAGACGCCGCCCCCTACCCAACACCCTGAAGCGCAACAGCATCCGGAGCACCCGCCCGGCACCACGGCCTTGATGCCGAATACCACGATTGCTGAAGCTGTTAGCAAACCCGCGCAACAACCGGCTGGCGCCACGGGGGCGGCAGGCAGGGATTGGCTGGTCGAACAAGCGGCGCATCACTATACCCTGCAGCTGGTCGCCAGTTCCGATCCACAACTGCTCAGAGATAACATTGCCAGGCTGAATTTAACCGGAAATGACTACGCCATTATCGAGTCACGTCGTGATGATAAAAGCTGGTATGCCTTGATCTATGGCAGTTACGCAACAATTGGGGAAGCCAGGCAGGCGATGCGTGATCTGCCCGGATCACTACGTCAATATCAGCCATGGATACGTCCATTCGCCGATATCAAGTCATCGCCCGACCAGGCTGGCCTGGTGATCGCCCCCGGCAACTAACCTGACCGCTGTTGCTCCTGTCCAAAGCTGTTACCGGAGCAAAATAAAAAGGAGCCTGATGGCTCCTTTTTGTTGGTACTTGTGAGTCAGGCTCAGCCTTCGTCAACCGCCTTCATACTCAGGCGGATACGACCCTGCTTGTCGACCTCAAGCACCTTGACCTTGATGATGTCGCCTTCGGACAGCTTGTCGCTGACCTTCTCTACACGCTCGGTGGAAATCTGCGAAATGTGTACGAGACCATCCTTGCCCGGCAGGATGGTGACGAACGCACCAAAGTCCATCAGTTTGGCAACCTTGCCTTCATAGACCATGCCAACTTCAACATCGGCGGTGAGTTGTTCGATACGGCGACGCGCTTCCATTGCGGCAGAATTATCAACAGAAGATACCTTGACCATACCATCGTCAGTAATGTCGATGCTGGTGCCGGTTTCTTCAGTAAGGGAACGGATCGTTGCGCCACCCTTGCCGATCACGTCACGGATCTTGTCCGGGTTGATCTTGAAGGTCAACATACGTGGTGCGAACTCGGATATTTCTTCACGCGGTTTTTCGATGACCTTGGCCATTTCACCGAGGATATGGATACGGGCGTCATAAGCCTGTGTCAGGGCGATCTCCATGATCTCACGGGTGATACCCTCGATCTTGATATCCATCTGCAGCGCGGTCACGCCTTCTGTAGAACCGGCAACCTTGAAGTCCATGTCACCAAGGTGATCTTCGTCGCCAAGGATATCAGTCAGAACGGCGAAGCGATCGCTTTCCTTGATCAGGCCCATGGCGATGCCGGCAACCGGCGACTTGAGCGGCACACCTGCATCCATCATCGCCAGACTGGAACCACATACCGAAGCCATCGAACTGGAGCCGTTGGATTCTGTAATTTCCGACACAACACGGATCGAGTACGGGTATTCAGCCATATCCGGCATGACACCCAGAACACCGCGCTTGGCAAGACGACCGTGACCGATTTCACGACGGCCCGGGCTGCCGACACGACCGGTTTCGTTCACACTGAACGGCGGGAAGTTGTAATGCAGCATGAACGGCTCTTTGCGTTCGCCCTCGATGGCATCAATGACCTGTGCATCACGCTGCGTACCGAGCGTGGTGACAACCAGAGCCTGCGTCTCGCCACGGGTAAACAATGCTGAACCATGGGTACGGGGTAACACGCCGGTGCGAACCGTAATCGGGCGAACGGTCTTGGTATCACGACCATCGATACGCGGGTGGCCGTCAAGGATACGTGAGCGAACAATTTCTTTTTCCAGTGAGCCGAAGGCGTCGGAAATCTGATCCGCACTGTAACCTTCCTCACCTTCCGCTGCAGCGAGCTTTTCAATCGTCGCTGCACGGACTTCATCGACACGTGAATAACGGGCCAGCTTCTCGGCAATCTGGTAAGCCTCGGTCAAACCTTCGCTTGCTGCCTCTTTAACGAGCCTGGCCAGGGTTTCATCCTTGGCAGGAGCCGTCCAGTCCCATTTGACTATGTTGGATTCCGCAGCAAACTCGTTGATGGCGTTGATAGCGACCTGCATCTGGTCATGACCAAAGACAACCGCGTCGAGCATCACCTGCTCCGGCAGGCAGTTGGCTTCGGACTCAACCATGAGGACCGCGTTGCCGGTACCGGCGACGACGAGGTTGAGATCAGAGGTTTCAGTCTCGGCCATGTCCGGGTTGAGGATGTAGCTGCCATCCTTGTAACCGACGCGGGAGGCAGCAATCGGGCCGTTAAACGGTGCGCCAGATAATACCAGTGCCGCCGAAGCACCGATCATCGCCGGGATGTCGGCCGGGATTTGCGGGTCAAGTGACATGACTGTCGCAATCACCTGTACTTCGTTGGTAAAGCCTTTCGGGAACAGCGGACGAATCGGACGATCGATGAGACGCGAGGTCAGCGTTTCGTTTTCAGAAGGACGACCTTCACGACGGAAGAAACCGCCCGGGATTTTACCAGCCGCGTAGGTGCGCTCCTGGTAGTTGACCGTCAACGGGAAAAAGTCACGACCCGCGGCAGCCTCTTTTTCTGCCACGGCGGTCACCATAACGACGGTGTCGCCCATGCTGACCATGACTGCACCGCTGGCCTGGCGGGCGATTTCACCCGTTTCCAGGGTGACTGTGTGTTTCCCGAACTCGAATGATTTCTTGATAGGTGTCACTGCTAATTCCTTAAAGACTTGCTGCGTGTATCGAATGTTATTCTGGCTATAACGCTTACTTTCTCAGGCCAAGACGGGAAATCAGATCGCGGTAACGACCGACGTCCTTGCGCTTGATGTAGTCAAGCAGCTTGCGGCGCTTGTTAACCATCTTCAACAGACCCTGGCGGGAATGGTGATCGTGGATGTGTTGCTTGAAATGCTGCGACAGATCGTTAATGCGGGCAGACAACAGGGCAACCTGGACTT
>JASFJH010000023.1:0-14105 GCA_050122215.1 Granulosicoccaceae bacterium
TGCCCAATGGCGCACGCGGTGATGGCCAGAAGTGGCGCCTCAGTGCCATCGAGGATAGACAGCTTACGCTGTCGGCCGGGGGTGCCGTGGTCGGTGCGATACCGCAAGGTCTGCCCGAATTCAATGCACCGAACATCCAGTGGGATCTGATCCTGTCGCTGTTGCCCGCGGCACTGGTTATGGCCCTGATTGGCTTCATGGAAGCCACCTCGATCGCCAAGGCGATTGCGACCCGTACCGGTGAGCGCGTTGACACAAACAAGGAACTCGTTGGCCAGGGTTTGGCCAATATCGCTGGCAGTTTCTTCGGTTCCTATACAGTCAGTGGCTCATTCTCACGCTCCGCGGTGGCCGCACGCAGTGGTGCAAAAACCGGGCTGTTTGCCATTATCAGTGCACTGGCCGTGATGGCAGTACTGCTGTTTTTTACCTCTTACTTATATCACCTGCCACAGGCAGTACTGGCTGTCATTGTCATGATGGCTGTGTTCAGCCTGATCCGCATCAAGCCACTCGTACATGCCTGGAAGATCGACCGTATTGGTGCGCTGATCGGTCTTGTTACCTTCATGGCCACGTTGCTCATGGCACCGGCAATTGCTGATGGCATCCTGCTCGGCATTGCCCTGACCGTGCTGCATTACCTGAGCCGTACGATGAAACCGCGTGCCGAAATAGTCGGCCGCAAAGCCGATGGCACACTCGGAGGGATCACGGCACATCGCCTTAAGCCGATCAGCAAACACTTTGTCCCGGTCCGTTTCGATGGCTCACTAACCTTCGTCAACGTCGCCTACTTCGAGGACATGATCCTCGAGGCTCATGCCGACTTTCCGCAGGCCAGAACCATTCTCGTCGTTGGTAGTGGCATCAATGAAATCGATGCTTCCGGCGAGGAAAAGATCCGTGAAGTCGCCGGGCGCTTGCGCAAGGTTGGTGTCAACCTTGTCTTCAGCGGTCTGAAACACCAGGTGATGCGCGTTCTGGAGAAAAGCGGCCTGGTCGAGGAATTCGGTCGCGCGGCCTTCTTTACCGACAAGGAAACTGCGCTGCATCGGCTCAACGAACGCTTCAGCCATGCTGCCAACGCGCCTAACTTCGATAACCGGCTCGCGGCGTCCGTTACACGGCGCTGATCAGGGCAAACACCCATCTCACCGCTATTGGTCCTGCACATTTGCCTGAAGGGAATGTACAGGCCTCGTAGTGGCCAATCATGTATTTCGGCAGTGCTTTAGATAGTAAACAATGTGGCTAGCCCGTAACACCTTGTTTCGGGTACAATTAGCCGCCTGTTTTCCAGGTGTCCCGTATCACACATACTGACCCTGCCTGTACCACCCGTAACGATATAGAAGGAGATGACGCGCATGCAGCCCCTGGTTGGTGTCATTATGGGTTCCAGTTCCGACTGGGAAACCATGCAACATGCCACCGAGATGCTCGAGCGTCTTGGCGTGCCGTATGAAACGCGTGTCGTGTCGGCGCACCGTACGCCGGATCTCCTGTTCGAGTATGCCGGGAGCGCGGCAGAGCGTGGCCTCGAAGTGATCATTGCCGGCGCCGGCGGTGCGGCCCACCTGCCGGGTATGGCGGCGGCAAAAACACCGCTGCCGGTACTCGGGGTACCTGTGCAATCGAAAGCCCTGAAAGGTCTTGATTCGCTCCTGTCGATTGTACAAATGCCGGCCGGCATCGCAGTCGGCACGCTTGCCATCGGCAAGGCCGGTGCCGCGAATGCCGCAGTACTGGCTGCCAGCATCCTCGGTAACAAGCACCCCGAGATCCGCAAGGCGCTCGAGGCCTTCCGCGCCGAACAAACCGAGACCGTATTGGCCAAACCCGATCCGCGTCCTGCATCATGAAAGTAGGTGTTCTTGGTGCCGGCCAGCTGGGCCGTATGCTGGCTCTTGCAGGTATCCCGCTTGGGGTTGAATTCGTCTTCTACGACAGCGCTGAAAATGTCTGCACGAAACACCTCGGCGACTTTGTCCAGGGATCGTTTGATGATTTCGACAAGCTCGCCACCTTCATCGATGGTGTCGATGTCGTCACTGTCGAGTTCGAGCATATCCCGGTCGCCAGTCTCGAATGGCTCGCCAGGCGCGTCCCGGTTCGACCTGCCCCCGGCGTCGTCGCGATTGCCCAGGATCGCCTGCTCGAAAAGCAGATGTTCACGAAGCTCGGTATCCCGACACCCGCTTACACCGCAATCGACGATGAACAGCAAATGATCGAGGCATGCAGCGCGATCAGTGCAACACGACTGGCCAAGTCACGCCGCGCCGGTTACGACGGCAAGGGGCAGCAGCTCATTAGCGTGGATACCGACGCCGCGCAGGCCTGGCAGAATATCGGCGCCGTGCCACTGATCATTGAAGAACACGTGTCCTTCCAGCGAGAGATCTCCATGATCGCGGTGCGCAACGTAAGTGGTGAAACGCGCTTCTACCCGGTCTCCGAAAACACACACAAGGGCGGCATTCTCCACTGCACCCGGGCCCGCCCCAACGACCCCATGCAGGCCCAGGCTGAAGACCTGGCACAACGCGTCCTCGATGAACTCGATTATGTCGGGGTGCTTGCGTTTGAACTGTTTGACTGCAATGGCACGCTGATGGCCAACGAGATCGCGCCTCGTGTCCACAACTCGGGGCACTGGACCATCGAAGGCGCGGAGACGAGTCAGTTTGAAAACCACTTGCGCGCCATCCTCGACCTGCCACCGGGTAGCACGCAACCGCGCTGTGCCGCAGCCATGTTGAACCTGATCGGTGAAATGCCGGACAGGGAAGCCGTGTTATCCGTCGCAGGTGCCGCATACCATGATTATGGCAAGAGTGCGCGTCCCGGCAGGAAGCTCGGACACATCACGCTGACCGCCGCGAATGAAGCTGAACTGGACAAACGTATTGTCGAACTGGGCACAATGCTCGGGGAAACAGACATTCCGTCGAGTGTCTGTATCGGCTAACCAGTATCCGGAACATGGACCGGCTACCGTTTGCCATCCCCGAACAGGACTTGCGCGTTGCGGTAACGTACTTTCTCCGCAAGCTCCGCCGGCAGAGTATTTAACCAGCGGCGATGATACGCATACACTTCATCGGCGGTCTGCCAGCCGGTATCAGCCGAGTGCCATGAATCGATCTCGGTGATCGGCCAGATCGGATCGCTGCCGACCATAAATTTATCAGGATATTGCTGCATCAGCGCCAGCCAGCCTTTGCCTAACCGCCCCTGCTCGTCGGCAACCGGTATGCCACTGACACTTTTCAGATGGTCGCGCGCGGAAAACTCGACCCAGACATTGTCGCAATGTGCCAGCAGCTTGCCGACCCCGTCCGCCTGCAGGCCGCCCGCATGCGCCCAGATGAACCTCGTGTTGCCGTGTTTCGTACAGATGCGCCGCATGTATTCAAAACTCGAGGCGTTCGTGTGCAGGTTGACCGGCACATCGAACTCGGCCGCGATCTGCAAAATGCTGTTGAAGATCACGCTGTCCATGCGCGGCCCGATACCATCCGAGATATGGATTTCCCCGACGCCGCGGTACTGGCCGCTGGCCAGCGCCTCGCGCACCGCAAAGGGGGCTTGCTTGTTCAGGAACCAGTTGGACTTGAGATAGGGGTGCAAATAGGGCTGGTAGAAATGCACGATCTGCAGGTTGTCCGTGCCCTGCAAATCAAGCACAAGCTCCGGTGGCGTACCGAACACGACAGCCAGCGCCACGCCATTGCGCTGCATCGCCTCGACCGCCTGCTGCGGTGTTGTCACCTCGACCTGGCTCCACTTGTAGTGCACATGCACATCCGCCAGTGGCGGCAACGAGCCGGCATGGCCACCGCCCATCCGCAGCAGAACCAGAAATAAAATGCTAATTCGGATCATGTCATCAGCCTCTGGCAGTGCGACACGTCGTAATTGCCCTCATGGGCCACCGCCAACATTTATATTACCGGTTACCACGACAAAGTTGATCGGCTCTTTTCAGGAGTTCAGGTATGCGCGATTTACCGTACATGCCTTGCACATGCAGCTTTGCCTCCTCAATCGGCATGCCCACTGCTGTGACATAAAGAGGCCTCGTACTTGCGCCGCGAAAAACCTGGTGTTTTTCAGCGATCCCCTTGAAAGGTTTTTTTGCGACACCCACCACCGGTGTTGTCGCGTTCAGCGCATCATACAGGTGTTTACCCAGCCCGGGCGATGAGGAGCCGTCAAGAAACACATAGCCATCAATCACGATACAATCCGGCTCAAGCCCGTGCTCTCTTAATAGCCGTAAAATGCAGGGTAATTCCCTTTTGTAGAAGTTTCCCGGCTCGTAATCGGCCACCTTTGAAACCATGGATGTATATTCATGTTGCGCTGATTCACTTTGCCATGAATTGAACAAGACACCGGCGACGAGCGCACTGTCATCGGCATAGTGAACGTCGACCGCCAGTATCATTGACGTAACAAGACAAGCCGCTCAGGCGCTGACGACGAACACGAAGACGCGCATGGGGGCTTTGAGCAGTTGCACAGGGTCTCTCCCTATTACCATTCACCACGCCCGAGCTTACCCGTTTGGATAGTGGATGTCAGCCGGTCGGCCACACCGCAAAAATGCTCTATACTTAAATGTGAACCTGTTCCTTAACCGGGGTATTTATACCGGTTAGCCTGAGCGGGTTGACAATAACCCTGCTTATTTAAAAGGTGGCCAGATGCAACGTTTACGTATAACCCTGATACTACTGCTTGTCTCAAGTTTCCTTGCCGGCTGTGCCACGACCGGTGCCCACACGCCACAGGAAAAACGCCAGGCGATCCTGGACATGAAAAGCCAGGTGCTCGGCGACCTGTACAAGGTCAAGCCCGGGGCGAAATCCCTGGTCAACAGTTCACCGGGTTACGCCGTGTTCAGTAACGCCAATGTAAATATCATCTTTGCCAGCTTTGCCGGTGGCCAGGGCGTCGTACATGACAACAGGACCGGCAAGAACACCTACATGAAAATGGGTGAGGTCGGCATTGGCCTGGGGCTTGGCGTCAAGGATTTCCGCGCCGTGTTCGTGTTCCACGATAGTCACACGATGCAGAAATTCATCACGAGTGGCTGGCAGTTTGGCGGCCATGCCGATGCCGCGGCCAAGGCACAGGAAAAAGGTGGTGCAGTAGGTGGCGAGGCCGTTATCGACAACATCACGATTTACCAGTTGACCGAGAGCGGCCTGGCCCTGCAGGCAACGGTCAAAGGCACCAAGTACTGGCGGGATAATGAACTGAATTAACTGGTTATCCCATCAATAAAAAAAGCGGGCCATGCCCGCTTTTTTTATTGCTTCCAGCATATCCCGTCAGGCACCTCTGCAATGACCCTGCTGTAACTGGATCGGTGGGCACGGTACCGTGCCATACGAGCAGAACACGCAGCAATCACCCGGCTTTGGCTTGAGCAGGCTGTGGCAGTGTTCGCACTCGTAATACCACTGGCAGGCATCCTGCGGCATGGTTTCGGTTTTGCGGTGGCCGCACACCGGGCAGGTCAGGGTCGAATCGGGAATAATAGTTTCGGTTACAGGTTTTGCCATGAGTTGTCGGCTCGTCGCTAATTACATAGTGACAAGCCTAAACCGTGTACCCGGCTACGGAGTCAAGCCCGGCTGTGCCTGGAAAGGGCCTCGATAATCGGGCATTCGGCCAGTTCGGGATTTTTCTCGCAGGCCTCGAGCAGCGATCCCAGACCGGCTGCCATGGCCTGCAGATCGGCAATCTTTTCACGTATCACTTCGAGTTTACGTTGCGCGATTTCCCGGCTTTTGCCGCACTCGGTGTGCTCAAGGCTGAGCAGGTCACGGATCTCGGCGAGTGTGAAACCGAGTTCCTTGCCGCGCAGGATGAAATGCAGCCGCGCCAGGGTTTCCTGCGGGTAGATGCGGTAGCCGATCTCGGGCCTGGCGGGCTCGGCGATCAGGCCAATACGCTGGTAATAGCGAATTGTTTCAACCCCTACCCCCGCGAGTTTTGCCAGCCGGCTGATGGTTAGTGGTCGCGCTGCTGCCAATGCCTGTCCCCTTTGTGTTTTTTTACGATAGCACGCTTGTCATAAAAAAGGCGAACCACAGGGTTCGCCTTTTTCTCTGCCGTGCCCCGTAGCGTGGCCGGATACTACTTCAGCGCATCGAGGATGGTCTGCGCGATACGCTCGATATGCCCGGCTTTCATTTCCGGGTAGACCGGCAGGGACAGCGCCTCGGTCGAGGCCTTGTCGCAGACGGGCAGATCGCCGACTTTGTAACCGAGGTCCTTGTACACTTCCTGCAGGTGCAGGCCGAGCGGATAACACAACGAGCTCGGAATGCCGTTGTCGGCAAGCACCTGGCGCACGCGATCACGATCCGGCAGGCGGATGGTATACAGGTTAAAGGCATGCTTACCGTTTTCCGGCAGGCTCGGCGTGACCACGTCGGAGCCGGCCAGCAGTTCGGTGTAACGTGCGGCGACGGCGCGGCGCCTGGCCAGGTCGTCGTCGATCTTGCGCAGCTTGATACGCAGCACGCCGGCCTGGATTTCATCGAGGCGGCTGTTGTAGCCGACCGTGTCATGCATGAAAGGCGCGGTAGCGCCGTGGTTACGCAGCTTTTTCAGTTCCTCAACAAGCGACTCGTCGTTAAGCGTGATAATGCCGCCGTCGCCGTAGCAGCCGAGCACCTTGGTCGGGTAAAAACTGAAGCCACCTGTGGTACCCAGGCTGCCGACCAGCTTGCCGTTGTACTCGGCACCGAAGGCCTGTGCCGCGTCTTCGATCACGGCGAGCTTATGTTCGGCGGCGATCGCGTTGATCTCGTCCATGCGCGCCGGGTGGCCGAAGATATGCACAGGCATGATCGCCTTTGTCCGCTCCGTAATCTTCGCCTTGATACTGGCCGGGTCGATCGTGAAACACTCCGGCAGGATGTCGGCAAACACGGGCGTGGCACCGACCATGCTGATCACTTCTGAGGTAGCATAGAAGGTGTACGGTGTGGTGATGACTTCATCACCCGGGCCGATCTGCAGTGCGCGCAGCGACAGCATGAGCGCATCGGTGCCGTTGCCGCAACTGACGGCATGTTGGGTACCGACCTTGGCCGCGAGCTCGGTTTCAAACTCGCCGACATTCGGCCCGAGTATATAACGACCGCTCGCGCCGGTGGCGCGGATCATCTCGAACCATTCTGATTCGAGTTCGCTGAATTCCTTGCTGAGATCAAGAAACGGAACAGGATCTTTTACTGACATTGGGCAATCTTCTCCCCGATGATATTGGCAACGCGTACTGCCTCAAGCCCGACCCGGCCGGTCACGAGCGGCGTGCCGCCGTTACGGATCGTATCGATAAAGGCGCGCAGTTCGGCATCGAGCGGCTTGACCGGCTCGACATCGATCTTGTCGGCAACGATCTGCGCCCAGACCTCGCCTTCTTGCGGCGGCTCGGCGACGGCGATATCGATCTGCTGGGTCACGTAGTTGAGGTTGTAATAATGTTTGTGTTCGAACACGCGGATGCGGCGCAACGGCTCGCGCGAGACGCGGCTTGCCGTGACATTCGCCACTGCACCGTTTTCAAATTCGAGCCGCGCGTTCGCGATATCGGCATGGTCGGTAATAATCGGGATACCGTTGGCCGAGATATTCTTCAATGGCGACTGCACCAGCGACATGACGATATCGATGTCATGAATCATCAGGTCGGTCACGACATCAACATCGGTGGCGCGCGCCACAAACGGCCCGACCCGGTGCACCTCGATAAAGCGCGGGTCATGCACGCGGCTGGCCAGTTCCATAACACCGGCATTGAAACGTTCGAGATGCCCGACCTGGAACACGATACCGGCCTGTTCCGCCATCTCGACCAGGTGCAGGGACTCCTCGTAGCTCGGCGCCAGCGGTTTTTCCATGAGGATGTGCACACCGGCCTCGATAAACGGGCTGGCGGTGTCAAGGTGCAGGCTGGTCGGCACCACGACGCTTACCGCGTCGACCTTGCCGAGCATTTCCGCGGCACTGTCAAAGACCTTGCAGTTGCAGGCCTCGGCCACTTCCTCGGCCTGTTCAAGATTGATATCGGCCACGCCGACCAATTCGACGTCGTCCATGTTCGAATAGATACGTGCGTGAATACTGCCTAGATAGCCGACGCCTAGCACGCCGACTCTTACTGGAGATGTCATGAAACTCTGCTCTGCCCGTGGGCCTGTCGTGGTTTGTTACAAAAGCGAAGACCCGGATGGCCGGGCTAGCCTTCGCCGACAACGCGTGAGGCGTTGCACAAAGCAGGCATTCTAACATTGACGGGGAAGAATTTCTGCGCGGCCGGTGAAACCCGCCGCGGGGGCTTACCAACCGTAGCTGGTGCCGAAATAAATCAACGGGTCATCGGTCAGATTATCGACGCGATCCGCCTCGAGGCCGAGACTCAAACCGAGGCTGCCGTAACGCCGCTTCACCGCCATGCCGAACTGGCGGGGATCGCGGGTCTGACCGGCCAACGGCGAGGCATTCAAATCAAGATCAAGGCCATAGCTGTTCTGTTCATACTGCCGGGATTGCGAGTAGTACCACACCAGGTCGGTCTCCGGCAGCCGCTCGCTGCTCAGGCTTACCGCGGCGCGCCGGGATGACGGGGGGGGTTCGAGCAGACCAAAGGTCTCATGCTGTGGTACTGCCAGGGAGGTACAGCCGCGCCACTCGGCCCAGACACTGTCGCAGCCCGCTTCTGCCTTGAGTTGCAACCCCCAGCCGGAGGACGCTGTGGCCGGCTCGGCAGCATTGATCGTGGTCGTCACAACAACCCCGAGGCAGACAAATACCGTAACCAGCATGAGCAGATCAGGTTTACGTTTTATCGGTTTTGTTCTGAACATAAGCCCTACTCCTTTCCCGGCCGCTGCCGTCCGGCGTGGCCGATAACGTTTCCGAGTCTGCAGTCTGCGCCGGACACCGGGTAGATACCGCGACCCGGTTCACAGTAAAATCGGACCCTGCTCACAGTTTCAGGCACGATTCCGGACACGGCGCTGGGCAATGCTGATTACAGTATGCACCGACCACCGGCCAATCACCAGACTCCGGGAACCGTGATCAGCACCGTGCATGCCCATAAATTCCATACGTATCTCTGACCCCGCGGCTTGTGGTATGTTCAGCCCTCGCAGGAATGCACAAAAACCGGGGCCAAAAAATGATTCTTGCAGGTGATATCGGCGGTACCAAGACCTTGTTGCGGGTGTCCGGGATCAGCGGCAATACACAGAATATGCTGGCCGAACAGCGCTATGTCAGCACCGACTGGGGCGATCTGACCGCGATGGTGCAGACCTTTCTCGACGAGGTACGGCGCGACCACGGCGAGGTATCGATCAGTAGCGCCTGTTTCGGCATTGCCGGGCCGGTCCTGGGGCGGCAGGCCTGGGTCACGAACCTGCCCTGGGAACTCGATGCCGATGCCATGCAGACAACGCTGGATATCCCGAACGTGCGGCTGATCAATGACTTTGCCGCGATCGGCTACGGCATCGAGGCACTCGGCGATGACGACCTCATTACCCTGCAGGCCGGCCAACCCGAAAGCAACGGGCCATGCGCGCTGATTGGCGCCGGTACCGGGCTCGGCGAGGGGATCCTCGTCTGGGCCGACGATCATTATGAAGTCATGGCCTCGGAAGGCGGCCATGTCGAGTTTGCGCCGCGCGATGCACTGCAGGTCGAGCTGCTCGAATACCTGATGCCGAAGTTCGGCCACGTCTCCTGCGAACGTGTCTGTTGCGGTCGCGGGCTGGTAAATA
Organism: Granulosicoccaceae bacterium; assembly: GCA_050122215.1. Classification (GTDB taxonomy): domain Bacteria; phylum Pseudomonadota; class Gammaproteobacteria; order AKS1; family AKS1; genus JASFJH01. Next base: position 9,822 of record JASFJH010000023.1, read on the forward strand.
TTTTCGAGTTTCTGCGCGACACCGGCAAGGGCACGGTCGGTGAGGACCTCGCACAGGCCATGCAAAGTGGCGATCCGGCTGCGGCCATCTCGATGGCGGCGCTCGCTGGCAGCGATGCGCTGGCCAGCCAGGCCATGGATATATTTGTCGATATCTACGGTGCCCAGGCCGGCAACCTTGGCCTGACCTGCCTGGCCTCGGGTGGCGTGTATGTGGCCGGCGGCATTGCGCCGAAGATCATCGATCGCCTGACCAGCGGCGGCTTTACCCGGGCCTTCAACGACAAGGGCCGTATGCAAAAACTGACCGAGCGCATGCCGGTACGCGTCATCACCAACGCGCAGGTCGGCCTGCTTGGCGCAGTGCTGGCAGCAAACCGTTTATAATCACTCAATACAGGAAATACTGAACTGCACCATGAATGATGAGGCGAAGTACAACATCCATGTTTCGGTAGCAAATGCCTTTGTCCCGGAACAGTCCGATCCCGAGCACGACCGCTATGTGTTCGTCTATACCATCACGATCCGCAATGATGGCACAGTGCCGGCGCAGCTGCTTACCCGCCACTGGGTGATCACGCACGGCAATGGCAAGACCGAAGAGGTCCGCGGTGACGGCGTGGTCGGTGAACAGCCGCACCTGCAACCCGGTGAGAGTTATGAGTACACCAGCGGGACGATCCTCGAAACCCCGGTCGGCGACATGCGCGGCAGCTACCAGATGCGCGCCGATGACGGCGTCGAATTCGAGGCGGTCATTCCGCAATTTAGCCTGTCATTGCCACATGCCCTGCACTGATGGCGACGTACGTTATCGGTGATATCCAGGGTTGCCTGGATGAACTGAAACACCTGCTCGATACCTGCCGCTTTGACCCGGCCGCCGACACGGTCTGGTTTACCGGCGACCTGGTCAACCGTGGCCCGGCCTCCGCCGACACGCTGCGCTTCATCATGGCACTGGGCGAACGCGCCATCACCGTGCTCGGCAATCATGACCTGCACACGCTTGCCGTCGCCCATGGCCGGTTTCGCGCACATCGCAGCGATACCATCGGTGACATCCTCGATGCCGATGATCGTGATGCAATGCTTACCTGGTTACGCAACCGGCCCCTCATGCACGTGGATGCCACGCACAATACCGCGCTCGTGCATGCCGGCCTGCCGCCGCAATGGGACATTGCCACCGCGCAGGCCTGTGCCCGCGAGGTCGAACAGGTGTTGCGCGGGGAGCATTACATTGCGTTTCTCGGTGACATGTACGGCAATGAACCGGACAAATGGGATGAGAGCCTGGAAGGTGTCGATCGCCTGCGCTTTATCACGAACTGCTTTACCCGCCTGCGCTACTGCGATGCCCTGGGCCGCCTCGAACTCACGACCAAGTGCAGGCCCGGGGCGCAGGCCGAAGGCCTGCTGCCGTGGTTCGAAGTACCGGCACGCCGCAGTGCGGACACGCGGATCGCCTTTGGTCACTGGTCCACGCTCGGCCAGATTCACGATCAGCAGCTGGTGTCACTCGACACGGGCTGCCTGTGGGGCGGCACGCTCACCGCGTGGTGTATCGAAGAAGACCGGCTCATAGAAGTCGATTGTCCCGGGGCGCAAAAGCCGTGAGGTGTGAGGTGTGAGGTGTGAGGTGTGAGGTGTGAGGTGTGAGGTGTGAGGTGTGAGGTGTGAGGTGTGAGGCATTACCATCCCCCTCACACCTCACGTTCCAGAATCATACATTCAGTAGGTCGGCACAGGAACAGCGTGACGTGTGCCGACAACGGCATGTCGGATTACGTTCGCTCTCGCTCTCTAATCCGACCTACGACCTCTCGCGCTCAAGGATAATGAAACTCATCGGGTAGGGATTCTTCTCATCCGCCGCATGTTCCTCGCGCGCGACTTCCCGCCAGCCATACGATTCATATTCCGGGAACCAGGCATCGCCCTCGAACCGGCCATGCACCTGCGTGATATAAAAACGATCCGCGCACGGCAGCATCTGTTCATAAAAGGATGCCCCGCCGATGATCATGACCTCGTCCGCATCACCGGCTGCCTGCAGCGCCTCATCAATCGAGTGCACAACCATGGCGCCCCCGGCGACGTAGCTGCGGTCCGAGGTCACCACGATATTCGTGCGTTGCGGCAAGGGCCTGCCGCCAAACGACTCGAAGGTCTTGCGCCCCATGACGACGGGTTTGCCCAGCGTCTGCCGGCGGAACCATTGCATATCGGCCGGCAGTTTCCACGGCAGGGAGTTGTTGATACCGATAACACGGTCATCGGCCATCGCGGCTATCAGGGAAATTATCATTTCGTAATTTTTTTACCTCTACTTATTTTCCCTCCCCCTTTCAGGGGGAGGGTCAGGGTGGGGGTGAAACATTGATTGCCACCCTCCCCCTTACCCCCTCCCGTCAAGGGAGGGGGGATAACGTTAATGAATCCGGGCCTGTTTAAAACAACAACGACGACATTTTGCGCCGGTACTCGGCGACAAGCGGCCCTTCGTTACCAAGCAGTTCAAAAATGCGCAACATGCCCTTGCGCCCGGCATCATCATGGTAACTGCGATCCCGTTTCATGATCGCCAGGCATTGCTCCAGCGCCTTCGCGTAATCACCCTTGGTGACATACACAACACTGAGTTGTTCACGGGCGGCATGGTCATCCGGGTCCTTTTCAATACGCGCCAGCAAATCATTGGCATCGCCCGCGGCACCCGCCTGCGCGGCGAACTCGAGCTGTGCCTTTAGACTGGCCACTTCCGGATCGGCCTGCTTGTCTGCAGGCAGATTGTTAATCACCTGCCACGCCTCATCACCCCGGTCATGCTCGGCCAGTACGCGTGCATACATGAGTTGCACGCGCAGGTTGGCCGGGTCCATGGCGGCAGCCTCGGCCATTTTCTGAATGGCCACCTCGACATTACCCTGCTGGTATTCCTGTAACGCTGCGGCCATGATGTTGTCCGACTCACGCACGAGGTACTTGTCGAGCATGGCGACGATCTGTGATTCCGGCTGCACGCCCATGAATTCATCAACGATCTCGCCGTTCACAAACAACTTCACGGTTGGCAGGCTGCGGACGCCATACTGCTGTGCGAGTTCCTGTTGTTCATCACTGTTGACCTTGGCAAGGATGAACTGGCCGGCCATGTCTTCGGCGAGTTTATGCAGGATCGGGATCAACGACTGGCAGGGCTGACACCACTCGGCCCAGAAATCCACGAGCACCGGCAGCTTGTGCGAGTTGCCGACGACCACATCGTTAAAGTTGCTCGCGTCAACGTCGAATATATAGGCTTCGGCCATGACTCTCTTCCATCAACCTCTAAACGTAGCAGGCAAAGGAAGTACAAGATCCCTCCAGCCTGTATCAAGCGTATTCACCCTCCCCTCACCCCTCCCGTCAAGGGAGGGGGACACCTTCCCCTCCCCACTCCCGTCAAGGGAGGGGGACACTTTCCCCTCCCCCTTGAGGGGGAGGGTCAGGGTGGGGGGTATATTTTTTATACCACTCCGATTTCTATCAAATCGCCACGGGCGCCTTTATGTGGGGATGCGACTGGTAGCCTGTTAATTCAAAATCCTCGAAGCTGAAGGCAAAAATGTCTTTGACCTCCGGGTTGATCTTCATGCCTGGCAAGGGATACGGCGTGCGGCCAAGCTGTTCTTCAACCTGTTCAGCATGGTTGTTGTAAAGGTGGGCATCACCGAGCGTATGGATGAACTCCCCGTGTTCCAGGTCACATACCTGTGCCAGCATCATGGTCAGGAGTGCATAGGAAGCAATATTGAACGGTACGCCGAGGAAAATATCGGCACTGCGCTGGTACAACTGGCAGGACAGCTTGCCATCGGCAACATAAAACTGGATAAAGGCATGGCACGGCGCCAGTGCCATCTTGTTATTCTTCACATTGGCCTGTGGCGAGATGGTTTCATCCGGCAGGTCGGCGACGTTCCAGGCATTGATAATAATGCGGCGCGAGTCCGGGTTGTTTTTTAATTGCGCAACGACTTCTTTGACCTGGTCAACATGCCGGCCGTCCGGGGTTGGCCAGCTGCGCCACTGGTAGCCATATACGGGGCCGAGATCACCGTTTTCATCGGCCCACTCGTCCCAGATGCTGACACCGTTTTCTTTCAGGTAGCGCGTATTGGTGTCCCCCCGCAGGAACCACAACAGCTCGTGAACAATCGAACGCAGGTGGCACTTCTTGGTCGTCACGAGGGGAAAGCCCTGTTGCAGATCAAAGCGCATCTGGTAACCAAACACG
>JASFJH010000024.1:0-14032 GCA_050122215.1 Granulosicoccaceae bacterium
GTCGATTGTTCCTTTCTGAATCACCAGCGGCTGGGTCAGGGCCACAACAAGCAATGCTACCAGCGATATCGCCAGCAACCGGTTCAGGAAATTCCACGAACTGCTGATAGTATGGCGCTGCTCTTTCGGCAGCAGGTTGAAACCAGAGATCACACAGTGCTCCGAATGTGGACCGGTTGCACTTGTAGCTGTCACCACGTCTGGGGGAAAACCCCACTCGACCGCAGTGGAGACAATTCGCTCCAGCAGCCCGCGCGGCACAACAATCATCTGGACAGTGAGTTGTCCATGTTCGCTCTGCCTTTCCGTGACCTGGTAGTCGTAATAAACCTGTTCCGCCTTGAAGGGAGTCTGCCGGTCCATCTCATATCCCAGCACCTCGCGCAGATTCTCCTCTGCCTCCATGGGCAATGTGAGTGTTTTGCATAACACCTTGTTCTCTGGCAGTCGGATCACGACCTCCGTGCCATCCATGTCCAACCTGTCAAGCTGCGACCTCACTACTTGCGGCAGGACACTGCCATTCTGCTCGAGAGCATACTGTCCCAAATCATTTTCGTGCTGACCCCGACACTCGATTATTTCGATATTGTTTACACTGAAATCAAGAACAACACGGTGTCCCCGCTGCCGCATAAACCTCTTCACGCTTGCCGGCAGGAGCGTGACCAGTTCCGAGAGCCACCAACGGAAAAACTCCTGAACAGCCGCTACTGCTGTCAATAGCCAGGAATTGCGTTCTGCCATTTCATTTTCTGGAGACATTGGCGCTGTCTAAACTCCCGTGTTCGATTGATGCGTATCGATCCTGACGTGGTGTTCCAGCCTATTCGAACATTAAATCGGCTGCCTCTTGCCAGCTGATCAGTTCAAATGGCCCGCCATATCTTGTTAGCCTTACAACCGCGGCGATACGTTCCACCGCCCCACCCGGTATATTCACCTCTACATGCACACTATATGTATCACGGCCCACGCTGCCTGTCTGGTATTCCCTGTCAATGACAGGGGAAGGCGGCGGCGGCAATCCGTCAATGACATTCTGCTCTTTCTGCTCAGAGTAGGCATCCACTTGAGCCGGATCAATGCCAGGCACGGCCAGCAATACCCGGGATGATGCGACATCCGGATTGATGCCCTTTGCACCCGTATATACGGTCAGTGCGCCTTCCAGTTCGTGGTACAAAGCGGCATGCATGCCGAGCACGAGCGACAGCTCCTCTACGTTGTCAAACGGGCCATTCTTTGGCCCGTACTGAAGACCTGCCGCCCGGTACTCGTCAGCTTCCGCGCCATTGAGCCGTTCCAGCCGGTCGTCATCGCGCCAATCCAATATGGCATCGACTAATTTCTGCCGCTCAACTTCCTCCATGCTCGTAGTTTGCAGCAAACCATCGATGAGTTCTGCAGGTGCACCATTCAGATCGATCTTGCCTGCTTCATCGGCGATCGCAATGCGAAGTCCGGCCCCTGCGAAGCTGGACTCGTATACCGTCCCGTCAGCACGCCACTTGTTTGCCACTTCGTCATCGGTTGCAGCAGGTCTCAAGAGTTCCAGCACAGCGATCTGCAACCCGGCCTCGGCAAGCGCGCGCGCCTGGGTCGACTCGAGCCAGTTGCGGGTTAGCGCAGTCTCAATGCGAGTGCTGAGTGCATAACTGGCAGCAATCACCCCCAATAACGCAATAACCCACAAGACGATCACGAGGGCCACACCCTGTTGCTTGCGAAACAGAATCCTGCCCGCCTTTGGCACTATACGACGGCGATCACCACCGCCCGAACCCGGGTACGTTTTGTTACCGGCTTTGTCCGGGCGGAACTGTGACCGACTCACTTTTCTCTCCTGGACTTGATCGGGATAACCAGTTCTGGCCAGTCGACACTTCCATCGGACCTGCTGAACCGGAATTTCACCAGGTCAGGCAGGGTATACTCACTTTCCCAACGCTCGTGCCAGCGCGCATCCTCTGTGCCTATCAGGCTGCCGAAATAGGCAAACTCGCCTTCCTCGATATTCCCCATGAGAATAATGCTATCACTCTGTTCTGCCGCAAAAAAATGATCCGGATCAGGGTAATAGACTGTGTACGACAACTCCAACTGTCTGTCCCCCGCCCTCCCCACGAATTGAAGGGTGTACAGGTACAGGCCGGCCAGCCGCTCGTGCTGAACAGGCATCGGGGCAACAAATTGCACCCTGTCGGACTCACCCAGAAAAGCAAGACGTGACTCATCCTCGTCCTTGAAAAATACCGACCGGGTCTGCTCCAGCTGCCTGCGAATAAAGCTATGCACGAGGCGCGACTCATCGATCTCCCCACTCACTGACTCCACCTTATCCCAGCTGTGCACGGCGAGCCTTATGCCGCTAAACGCAAGCACCATGATCAGCCCCAGCAGAGTTATAGCAATAAGCAGTTCGGCGAGCGTAAAACCGCGCTCCTTTTCTTTGCACACGAACTTGCAATTCACCATTGTCATCACTGCCTGTTTACAAGACGCAAAGTAGTCAGGGCAACGGAGCGTTCACGATACAGACTCGCCCATGTCACCTCGACCGTCACCTGGTAAGGCACCACCGGTGGAAGGGTTGCAGCAGGCTCGTTATTCCATGGATAGTCTGTCACCTGTATGCGCCAGCGGTACTGGTCATCGAAGTCGCCTTCCCACTCTCCCGTCTCCAATGGTTCAACAGCACCGATTTCTGCAAGCCTGGATTCGGCCAGAGCAATTGCATGGCTGTGCTCACGGGCTACGCTTGTGTTGCGTAACCCCGTCGAAAACAATGAAAACAGCACACCCAGCGCAAGCGTCAGTATGGAAAATGCCACGAGCACTTCCAGAAGCGAGAAGCCCCTGTTCCTGACCACGCAAGCACGGCATCTAGTCAATGAGCACCACCCGCCCACTGAGCCAGTCCACATCCACAATGTATGTCTGATTACCTTTCGATACGGTAATGCGCCCACCAGTAGAACTGCCATCCGGGAAAAAACGGATCATTCCCTGTTCCCCGGTGATCACCTCGGAACGCGCTGTAACCAGGGTGATCGCCAGTTCTTCGGCCAATTGGAATTCCCGTGCCTTGTCCGGGAGTCGGTATGTGCGGCGATCCAGGTCAAGAACGAGTTCTGTTTCCTGACTTCCCAAGATGGCCTGGCTGCGGGTATAGCGCAAGCCAGCCGCAAGCTGACGTGCGGCACCCCTGACTTCGGCGCTTGACACGCCAGTAGAGAGCAACGGCGGAACTGTAGTAAGGAGTAGTGAGGCAAGAATCAGAACAACCAGCAACTCAACGAGGGTAAAACCGCTGCAGCACCAACAGGCTGCTCGCCTCTGCCATCTTTTATTGAGGCGATGATGGAGCAAAGAGTCGGCAACAGGCATCGTTCCCTACTCCCAGCTCGTTACATCCTCGTTCTCACCAACCCCGCCCTCCCTGTTGTCGGCCCCCAATGAATACAGGTCATAGGCACCCTGCCTGCCAGGCATTCTGTAGTTATACTCATTACCCCAAGGGTCATTGGGTATATAGTTCTTTTTAAGATAAGGGCCGTTCCACTTTCTGGCACGTGAGGGTTCCTTTATCAATGCCTCAAGACCTTCATCGGTGGAGGGATAACGTCCTATATCAAGAAGATAAAGGTCAAGCGCAGCACCGAGTTCCTCGATCTGGATGCGTGTGGTCTTGGTCTTGGACTCCCCTACATATTTGATTACCTGGGGCCCTACAACACTGGCAAGCAAGCCGAGAATGACAAGCACCACCAGCAGCTCGATCAACGTAAAGCCGCGTGTCTGGAATGCTGCCTTTGTAGTGTTTGCATCGCTCATCTGTTGACCCACAGGATTAAAGCTGAACAACTTTCGTTGTCAGGGCTTAACGCTCGCCGCCTAGAATGCAAGTTCGTTTACGCTGAGAATGGCGACAAGAATAGACATGATGATGCCACCAATTATAAAACCCAGTCCAATGATAAGTACAGGTTCCAGAAGCGAAAGTATCCGCTGAATTGTTGTCCTGACTTCTGCATCATAGATCTCCGCCAACCGGGAAAGCGTTGTATCCAGGTTCCCGCTCTCCTCCCCGACCCGAATCAGGTGCGCGGCCAGCTTTGGGAACCGGCCCGTCTGCATGATCGGGCCAGCCAGCCCCTGGCCTCGCCTTGCACTTTCGCTAACCAGACCCAGCGCTTCTCTTAACTCATGGTTGGTGAGTGTATCTTTGACGATAGCCAGGGCCGTCAGAAGAGGTACGCCACTTGCCAACAACGTACCGAGAGTTCGAGCAAAGACGGAGACCTCGATCTTCACAATCAGATCGCCCGCCAACGGCAAACCCAGAACCCACCTGTCCCATTGTTTGCGGAAAGCGGGGCGCGCCAGCAGGTATCGCAGATAGAACCAGGCTGCGATCAACAACGCCACGATAATCCACCAGGATGCCTGCAGGGCTTCCCCGGTCCCGATCACAATCCGGGTCATCAACGGCAGCTCCTGCCCCATCTCTTCAAATAATGCAGAAAACTGGGGTACAACGTATGTCATCAGAACAATCAGTGATAGCACAGTAATTGTGATCAGGATGCCCGGGTAGATAAGTGCGGTTTTAACGTTGCTCTTCAAAGTATTATATTGCTCAATGAATTCCGCAAGTCTGCCCAGTACCGCCTCCAGTGCGCCACCGGCCTCGGCGGCTCGAACCATATTGACGTAGAATGGATTAAAGACACCATGTTGTGCCTCCATCGCATCTGACAATGCAGCACCGCCACGCACGTCTTCAAGCAAGCGGTTGAGAAGTTCCGTCGTTTCGCGCTCCTCGGAGAGTTCGGCAAGCATCTCCAGGGACCTTTCCAGCGGGACACCTGCTCTCAACAACGTGACCAGGTCACGTGTGAAACGGCCTACCTCTTTCTGCGCAACATGACGCCGTGACCACATGCGTCTGAAGCCTTGCTGCGTCGCTTCAAATTCATCTACGCGAATGGGGGTATGTCCGAGTTCTTTAAGCCGCTCTATGACTGCTTCCTGGGTACCTGCCTGGGTCTCGCCCTCGAGCAATTCCCCATTCGAATTAACAACCTTGTATCGAAACCGGGGCATGTATCACGTTACCTGGGTCACGCGGAGTACTTCTTCGAGACTTGTCACACCCGCCAACGCCTTCTGCAGCCCGTCTTCATACATGGTTGTCATGCCGTCTGCTACTGCTGTCTCCTCAATATCATGCGCATCAGCGCGCCTGAGCACGAGGCTTCGAATCTTGTCGGTCATTACCAGCATTTCCATTATGGCCACTCGCCCCCGATAACCCGTACCACCACACTGCTCACACCCTCCGGGTTGATACAATGTAATTGGCCCGCGGGTCAACTTATCGAGTTTTGTCTTCTTGAGAAGTTCCGGCAAAGGTTCATAAGGTTCACGACAATGCGTGCACAGGGTACGAACCAACCGCTGGGCAAGCACCCCGTTCACGACGGAAGTCACGAGATACCCCTCGATCCCCATGTCCAGCAGACGGGTCACACTGCTTGCTGCATCATTGGTATGCAAGGTCGACAGAACAAGATGCCCCGTCAGCGCGGACTGCACAGCAATCTCGGCTGTTTCCAGATCACGCATTTCACCGATCATTATGATGTCGGGATCCTGGCGAACAATGGACCTCAGGGTATGCGCAAAGGTCAGGCCAATCTGCGGCTTTACCTGGATCTGGTTAATGCCGGCCAACTGGTACTCGACAGGATCCTCAACAGTGATGATCTTGCTCTGTGGATCATTAAGTTCACTCAGCGCTGCGTAAAGGGTGGTTGTCTTGCCGCTCCCGGTAGGACCGGTTACCAGGATAATACCGTATGGCTTGCGCAGCGACTCCCGGAAAGCGGTGAGCGTCTCATCAGAAAAACCCAGCCGATGATAATCCTGCACGGCGTTACCCTTGTAAAGCAGGCGCATCACCACGCTTTCACCATGCATCGTCGGAATGGTCGAAACCCGCACATCGATTTCAGTGCCTTCAATGTCTACCATGATCCGCCCGTCCTGCGGCAGACGGCGTTCCGCAATATCCATTTTTGCCATGATCTTGATGCGCGAGGTCAACGCGTCATACAACTGCGCCGGAGGCGCCTCGACCTCGCGTAACATGCCATCGACGCGGTAGCGAACCTTGAGCTGGTCTTCGAAAGGCTCGACATGAATATCAGATGCCCGGGCCTCGACCGCACGCTGCATGATAAGGTTGACCAGGCGAATAACCGGCGCCTCGCTCGCCATATCTTTCAGGCGGGCAATCTCCTGCTGGTTCGCTTTTTCCCTGGATGGCTCGATATCCTCGACGATCTCCGCCATCTGCGTCTTGCCGGTGCCATACAGGCGCTCAATCGCTTCTTCTATCTCCGACGGCACACCAACCCGACAAGATGCCCGCTTGCCGGACACAAGTTCGATGGCATGGATGACAAAGGAATCCAACGGATCGGCCGTCGCGATATCGATCGCGTTGTCTGCCGCGGCAAGCGGCACAATCTGGTACTGTTTCAGGAACCTCGGTGACAGCTGCTCTTCGAGCACCGGCGTATCGGGATAATCCGTGGGTGTCGCCAACGGCAGAGAGAGCTGGGAGGCCATCGCCTCGGCAACATCCTGTTCGGATACCGACCCCATCTTCACCAGCAAGGGCCCTAGACGAATCCCCTCAGTTTGTTGAAGGCGAAGCGCGCGTTCCAGTTCGGAATGGTCAAGCTTGCCAGCAGACTCCAGAAGCTCACCGAGTTTGCGGTGCCGCTCCTGGGTTTGCTTCTCATAAAGAGAGGATACCGGACGCCGTGAGACTGTCGCTTTTTCTGTCATCTGGATCCCTTCTCCGGAAAATTCACGCAAGGCTGATATGCCTTGCTACCCTTCCGCCACGCCCTGCCTCATCACACTCCCTCGTCATGCAAGTATTGACGAAGCCACCCCTGGCTTGCCGATAGCGGCCATGCTCCTGATGATAATGTTACATCCTATTGGAATAGAAAAAATAATTACATGACTAATCTTGTGCAGCATTGACCTCGATCAATTGGCACAAAGCCCCACTGAAGGTGGGGAAGAGCACGCTGACCGATCCCGGCTGGATACGCGAATAGCGTATTAAACAAGAAAAAACCCTCCAGGAGCAAAGCCCCTGGAAGGTGCAAGCACTGCAACTGACAGTTCAGGCCATCACGGTGTCGGGTTCAGACAGCCTCTCGGGCCCTGGTAGACGTTGACGATCTCGCAGGTGATGTGATCGCCACCACTCAGGTTATCATCCAGATCCAACGAACGGTCACCGCTGCCCGAGAACCAGCTCTGTCCTTGTTGTCCATTATTGCAGCTGATAATGGTGTCGTAATTGGCCAGATCGCTGGCGGATTCCTTCACTACCGGACCCAAGAACACGTTGCTGCCGGGGCTGGTTTCGGTGTCGAGCAACACCTCATGGCTCGTCACGCCTGTTGCTGCGCAGTCGCTACCGATGCACAACTCCAGGTCGGTTGGTACAGAACCGCCGACCGTCGTCTTGTTCACCGTCACCCTCGGCTTGCGGGTGTTGGTGATGGTGCACTCATGCAGGCCGAGGCTGGTCGGTGTGACAGAACCCGTGCCATTGCCATTATCGGTACATGCCGCATCGATCGTAGTGGCGTAGCTGGCCGCGGTCACGCCCGTGCCACTGACCAGTTCACTGACCGTGTGTGCAGCGTCCAGGCTGACATAATACGGATCCGTGGAGCCACCTGCCTGACCGACGGTTGTCTTCGTGTCGCCATCGATCTGCAGCCCGAACTGTCCGGGATCGGTGCCGCAGGCATTCACTACCTTGGTGACCTTGAGCTCCGGCTGCGCGTTGCTGAAGGTACAGGTGATGGCCTCGCCGATTTGGATATCAAAGTTGGCAGAATCGGAACCGTACGTACCGGTCACCGGTGCGCCACCGGCGTACTCACACGTGACAGTTGCGTTGGATGCAAAACCGGCCGCATCTGTCTCCGTGATGGTGTAGTTGCCGGGCACCACTTCGTTGAACACTGTGTTGGCCGTTGCCGTAGTGCCGGCTACTGTGATATCCGGGCTGAGGGTGAAGTCTGGCGTGGCACCCCCGAGGCTGTACCCACCAAGATTCGTGTCATAGCCGAAAGAAGGCGTGCTCACCGCACCGGTTGCTTCCTTCACGACCGTGACCGAGCCGCAGATCTCGAAGGCGCCCAGCGCGAAGTCCTTCAGCGTCGCGGTGAACGATGAGGAACTGCGCGTCTTGACCGTCACGCTGCTTATGCAGGGCGGTGATTCTGTTTCTGCCAGTCCCAGCAAGTAATTGACATCCATGGCGCCCTCGGTGAAGGCATTGCGCGGCAGCGTGCCACCGCTAGGCAGCGGCTGGCCTTGGCGATCGAAGGTCATCCACGGGCCTTTGTCGATCTCGCCGTTGTTGTTATAGGCACACACGGCGTCCGCCGGTACCGGGGGTAAACCACCACCGGGGGCGTAGGCAGCATTGCAACCCTCGCCGCCATTTTCGATCGCGATCACCCATTCGTCATCGCTCTCATCAGGCGTCCCCTTGTCGTCCCAGCGATGGATGGTGAGGATGCCGAAGTCGCCGCCCTTCTCGAAGTCCATGCTGACCAGGATGTCGTTGTGCGTCCGTTCGCCGACGAAAACGCAGCCCTTACCTCCACCGCAGGTGGGCTGTGGCGTATTATCGGTCGGGTACCAAACGGTGCTGCCACCATCAGCAGTCAGGCCAATTGCCGACTGGTTGAATTCGATATCGATATGGCTGTCACCATCGTTCGAGATGCGCTCGAAGCCACCGGTGATCAGAAGATGACCGTCATGCTCGTCGAAGGGAGAGGGGCCAGCATCGATTCCCGTGCGTGCATAGAAATAGGCGTTGGAAACATCGTCCTTGGGTGGCACGGAGCCGGTTTTCCACTGGTAGGTATCGATCGGGTGATTGTTCTTGTTGCTGCCTGCAAATGTGGTGGTATCCCCATTGTAGGACACAACGCCATCCGCGACGTGTGCTGCGGAAATGCCGCCATAGTCAAGGTAGTCAGGTATGCCGTTGCTACCCGCAGTCGGAGGGCTACCTGCGGTAATTGCGTCTTTGTAGACAACCTCACCCGCAACGGTGTCAAACAGGTCGCCAAAATCGGGACCATACGCACACGGTTCATCTACACTACTGCCGTTGTCAGTGGGGTTGTAATGGTTGATACAGGATGGATCCGAGAGGAATATGCCGAGGATGTTGGCCCGCGGGTCCCATCTGCCGGCCTTGATGTCCCAAATGTCCTGGTCGCCGTTATCATCCTCGTTGAAGCCCACCTCGACATAACCCTCGGTGGGTGAAGTCAAGGCATAGGCCTCCATCATGAACGTGCTGCCCGTCAGGGCAACACCCAGCGCCAGGGTCGTGGCGTCTAGTAGGAGTTTATTCTTCATCGTACCTCTCCTTCTTGCGTGAAGGTTGTTGTAACTCTCCGCAAGCAATATATTCGGCGTGTGGAGAGAACCACTTTATAAGGTGTATGGAATATGGTCGAAACAGATTATGGAATATAACAATCCATATCCATGACCTGAATCAAGGTACGTCTTTATTCACAATAATTAACAACACCGATGAATTTCTACGGGAATACAGGGGGATTTTTTCGATAGATAATCGTCACTGCGTAGCTCGTCAGGCAAGAAAGAGTGCTACCCCCAGGAATAAGGGTGTCAGCAATGTGGCCACAACATTCATCCCGAGATAGAACGGTAAGTTCTCAACTGCAGAGGCGTACTTGACCATGCCAACAAGTGCAACGAATGCGGCAAGCATGGGAACAAGAGAGACGGCCGCCATGCCGGGGAAATACCCCAGCACAATACCCGCGCCAATGCCCAGGCAGGCCGCGAGCATGAAGATTGCATACACAGCATTACTGTATGTTTTACCGTAGGCAATGGGAAAATGGTTTCGCCCGACACTGCGGTCTGCCTCCATATCCGGGTATTGGTTGAACAACAGGAGATTATTCACAAGAAAGAATGGCACGAGTGACACGGCAAACGGCAGAACCGAATATTCACCCGTTAACGCCACGTGGGTACCTACCACCATCACGGGGCCAAACCCGGTGCCGGGCGCAAGCAGGCACAGTAACGGGTGGTGATTAAGCCACTGCGTATAACTGAGAATGATCAGTACACCAATAACCCCGATGGGGAGTAATACCAGCCCCTGTGAATACATGAAGTAGACGCCGATCGCGATCGTCATGAGCAGTGCCATAACAGCCAGGTATAACACTGCGTTTACCGCATCCGGCCTGTCTACGAGGGCACCACTGCCACCGCTGAACGCAGTCCTTGTCGTTTTGTAATCCAGACCGCTGCGAAAATCATAATACTCGTTAAACGTATTGACACTGATGTGTGCCAGGATCGCACCCGCCACGACAAGCAGCACATCAAGCAGAGCGAGTGTCGATGTTGTCCGGTACGCCGTAGCCACCCCGAGTAACACACAAACCGGTGTCAGCAACAGGAAGGCTGGCCTCATGGACCTGAGTAGCGGCACGCTTTTATTGATAATCATTGGCGGCTGGTTTTAACGACGATTCTAAAATCTAATACTATTGAGGTTAATACTGCCTGTCGGTGCAGGATAAAACCATGCCATAGTAGGCATGCCCTTTCGGACACCCTGCAAACAAGCAGTATAATAAGAAGGAAATGGTGGCTATGGGTGGACTTGAACCACCGACCCCGGCATTATGAGTGCCGTGCTCTAACCAGCTGAGCTACATAGCCATTGGAGGGCGTGACCGTGGAAGCAAGACCCCTCTCACCAGGAACATCGGCCACGCGAGGTTGCGCATTGTAAGGACTGCGGCCGGGCTTGTCCAGCCGTTCCAAGTCCTTGATTACACGTTGAATCGGAAGTGCATGATGTCGCCATCCTGCACGATGTAGTCCTTGCCCTCGAGCCGCAGTTTGCCAGCCTCTTTCGCGCCCTGCTCGCCCTTGCAGGCGATAAAATCGTCAAAACTCGTGGTTTCGGCGCGGATGAAGCCCTTTTCGAAGTCGGTATGGATCACGCCGGCCGCCTGCGGCGCAGTCGCACCGATCTTCACGGTCCAGGCCCGCACTTCTTTCACCCCTGCGGTGAAATAGGTTTGCAGGCCGAGCAACTTGTAGCCGGCGCGGATCACGCGGTTCAGACCCGGCTCGTCGAGACCGAGTTCAGCGAGGAACTCTTTCGCCTCGTCACCATCAAGTTCCGCGATCTCGGACTCGATCGCCGCGCACACGGGCACGACCGGTGCACCTTCGGCCTCGGCATACTCGCGCACGGCGTCAAGGTGCGGGTTATTCTCAAAACCGTCTTCGCTGACGTTGGCGATATACATGCACGGCTTGATGGTCAGCAGGTGCAGGTCGTACAGCTCTTTCTGTTCATCGTCGTCGAGGCCCATCGCGCGTACCGGCTTGCCCTGATCGAGGCCGTCACGGGCCTTTTCCAGTACGGCCAGTTTGCGCTTCGCGTCCTTGTCGCCGGACTTGGCGACCTTCGCGCTGCGGGTAATGTTCTTCTCCACGGTGTCGAGATCGGCGAGCGCGAGCTCGGTATTGATGACCTCGATATCGGACAGCGGGTGCACCTTGCCGGCGACGTGAACGACATCGGTGTCTTCAAAGCAGCGCACGACCTGGGCAATGGCATCGGTCTCGCGGATGTTGGCAAGGAACTTGTTGCCCAGCCCCTCGCCCTTCGAGGCGCCGGCCACCAGTCCGGCGATATCGACGAACTCCATCGTGGTCGGGAGGATCCTCTGCGGCTTCACGATCGCGGCGATCTGGTCAAGGCGCGGATCCGGCATCGGTACCACGCCGACATTCGGCTCAATCGTACAGAACGGGTAGTTCTCGGCCTGAATACCGGCCCTGGTCAGGGCGTTGAACAGCGTGGACTTGCCCACGTTCGGCAGACCGACAATGCCACATTTAAATCCCATAAGTATGAAACCTTAAAATCTATTAACCACAGGGAACACAGGGCGCACGGGGAAGATTATATTGAAACCCGCTTGATACCATGCTTGAGTAGTCGTTGATTAAAATTAAGCAAATAGCCTCGTTTGATATTCAGTAATTTCAGATACGTAATAATTTGCGCCAAATGTATCTGAGCAATCTCATCCACGCATTTCAGTTCCAGTAACAGGCAATTATTAACGAGAATATCTGCTCGAAAACCTGTCCCCAGTTCCTTGCCCTTGTACCTCACCGGGATCTCTACCTGTCGCTTAACATCGAGACCCGAGGTTGCAAGTTCCATAAATAGCGCTTGTTCATAAACACTTTCCAGCAAACCTGGACCAAGTATTCTGTGTACTTCTGTTGCCGCATCGAGAACTATATTTATCAGTTCCTCGCTACAGGTTATCGGTTCTTTTCCCTGAACCATGATTCACCTCCCTATGCTTTATCAAATTCCCCGTGCTCCCCGTGGTTCAATCAATTTTATCCATGCAGGTCGCGCATCGCTTTTTCGGCATCACCTTCGAGCATGGCCGGCAGGGCGCGCACGGCGTCATCGATGGCGCGTTCGATGGCATCACGATCGGCCCGGGATGGCCGTGCCAGTACGTAGTCCGATACGTCTTTCGCGTTACCCGGGTGATCGATGCCGATGCGCAGGCGCCAGAAGTTTTTCTGGTTACCGAGTGCACTGATAATGTCACGCAGGCCGTTATGCCCGGCGTGGCCACCACCGCGTTTCAGCTTGACCTGCCCGGCCGGAAAATCGAGTTCATCATGAGCAACAAGAATTTGTTCCGGAGCAAGCTTGTAATACCTGGCCAGTGCCGAGACGGCCTGCCCGCTACGGTTCATGTAGGTAGTCGGTTTCAACAACCAGACCGCTTCACCGTGCAGATTAACCTTGGCGACTTCACCGTGGAATTTGTTATCGGCCCGAAAAGACGCGCCACTGATGCGGGCGAGTTCATCCACAAACCAGAAACCGGCATTGTGCCGGGTTGCCTCGTAATCGGCGCCCGGGTTACCGAGGCCCACAATGAGTGCAATCCGCGACACAAATGCCGGTTCCCGTGGAATAGCCTGACGTTACTCGGCGCTTTCGCCTTCGCCCTCGGCAGCGGCTTCGCCGCCTTCGACTTCTTCCTCTTCGGCACCGCCACGTTTGACCTGGATAGACACAACCGGCAGGTCGTGTTCAGCACCGTACGACAGGGCCACTGACTCAACGCCTTCCGGCAGTGTGATATCAGAGATGTGCAACGAGTGACCGGCATGCAGTTCCGCCAGGTCTACCTCGATGTATTCCGGCAGGTCCTTGGCCAGGCAGGTCACTTCGAGTTCCGACATGTTATGCGTAACCATGCCGCCATCGATCTTCACGCCCGGTGCGATGTCTTCGTTGAGGAAGTGCAGCGGTATTTGCATGTGGATCTTGTCCTTTTCACTGACCCGCTGGAAGTCGGCATGCAGGATTCTCGGCTTGGCCGGGTGGCGATGCAGATCACGCAGAATTGCCTTGTTCGGCTTGCCATCGACGTTGATGGTAAGCACATGCGAATAAAACGCTTCGTTTTCCAGCGCGTGCATGAGCGGATCATGATCCAGGGTCAGTGATACCGGGTCCTGATCACCGCCGTACATGACGGCCGGGATCTTGTTCGCATGACGCAGGCGGCGGCTCGCACCTTTCCCTACATCCGTACGAAGTTGTGCTTCAAGTTCAAATGTAACACTCATGGTGTTTACTCCATTTCCTATGGTTAACAAAAAACGCATGCCATGTGGTCATGCGTTATCTTTTCCTCGCGACCAGGAAAAGACGCTCTGAATTGATGATCAATGATCATCAATTCACATATCAGTCCATAAACAACGAACTGACAGATTCTTCATTCGAAATGCGCCGCATCGTTTCGGCAAGCATTTCGGCAATACTCAGCTGGCGGATCTTTTTGCA
>JASFJH010000025.1:0-14015 GCA_050122215.1 Granulosicoccaceae bacterium
CAGGGTCACCGAAGTTGGCGAGCCGTGATACACATCCGGCACCCACATGTGGAACGGCACCGCGCCAAGTTTAAAGGACAGCCCGATGACAATGAATACGACACCGAAGGCCGGGATCAGCATATTGCCGTCATAGACGGCCATCGCGTTGGCTACATTGCGAATATCCAGAGTACCGGTAACGCCATAAATCATCGACATGCCATACAACAACATGCCGGAGGCAATCGCGCCCAGTACAAAATATTTCATGGCGGATTCGGAGGCGGCCATCGAATTGCGGTCAAATGCGACCATGGCATACAGCGACAGGGACAACAACTCGAGGCCCAGGTAGATCGTCAGGAAACTGTGCGCCGAGACCATGATCATCATGCCAAGCATGCCGAACAGGCCAAGCACGTAATATTCACCACGGAACATGTTGCGATCTTTCAGATAATCACGCGAATACAGGAAGACAAAAACCGTGACGAGGTAGATAAACAGCTTCAGCAGGCTGCCAAGCGAGTCACTGACGTAGGCGCCATTGAAGGTGTGTACGGCCTCCGAGGGAAATCCGGCAAATGTGAGCACGGCTGCGCCAATAATCGTCAGTTGTGCCAGCACATAGCTCAGGATGCGCAGGCGGTCATTGATGAACACGTCAAACACGAGCAACACGCAGCCCATCGTAAGCACGAAAATTTCAGGTGCCGCCAAGGCAAAATCAGGCATGGTAAAACTCTGGCTCATGTCGTTATCCCGTTACAGTTTTGACTGCATGATGTGTTGCAGCAGGTTGTCGATGGATACATGCATGACATCGACGAGCGGATCCGGCCAGACACCGAACAGCAACACAGCAACTGCGAGTACGCCAAGTATGGCAAATTCACGTTTGTTCATGTCTTCGAGTTCAGCCACCTTGTCATGTGTAACAGCGCCGAAGATGACGCGCTTGACCAGCCACAGGCTGTAGGCTGCACCAAGGATCAGGGTCAGTGCCGCAATAAAGGCGATCCAGAAGTTTGCCTTGAAGGCACTCAGGATCACCATGAACTCACCGACAAAACCCGAGGTGCCCGGCAAACCCGAGTTTGCCATGGCGAATAACACCATGAAGGCCGCGAACACCGGCATCGTGTTGACGACACCGCCGTAATCGCTGATTTCACGGCTGTGGATACGGTCATACATGACCCCGACGCACAGGAACAGGGCACCGGAAATAAAGCCGTGCGACACCATCTGCACCATGCCGCCTTCGAGGCCAAGCGCGGCACCGGACTGGCTGCCGGTTGCCTCCACAATGCTGAAAGAAATAAAGAAGCCGAGCGTGACAAAACCCATGTGGGCAATCGACGAATAGGCAATCAGTTTCTTCATGTCCTGCTGAACGAGCGCGACCAGCCCGATATAGGCGACCGCGACGAGCGACATGAAGATAATCAGCCAGTCGAGCGACTGGCTGGCATCCGGCGCGATCGGCAGGCTGAAGCGCAGGAAGCCGTAACCGCCGATCTTCAGCATGATCGCCGCCAGGATCACCGAGCCGCCGGTCGGCGCCTCGACGTGCGCATCCGGCAACCAGGTATGTACCGGCCACATCGGCACCTTCACGGCAAACGCAAGCAGGAAGGCGAGGAAGATCAGGGTCTGCTCGGTCATACCGAGTTTGAGCACATGGAAGTCGAGGATTTCGAAACTGTTGCCCTGCATGTACATGTAGATCAGCGCGACCAGCATGAGCACCGAGCCGAGGAATGTGTACAGGAAGAACTTGATGGTCGCGTACACACGACGTGGCCCGCCCCAGACACCGATGATCAGAAACATCGGGATCAGCATGCCTTCCCAGAATACATAGAACAGTATCGCGTCGAGTGCAGCAAACACACCGATCATGAGCCCTTCCATGATCAGGAAGGCTGCCAGGTACTGCGCCGGGCGTTTGTCCTTGATGACATCCCAGGCCGCCGCGACCACAAGGATAGTAATAAAGGTCGTCAGGATGATGAGCGGCATCGAGATCCCGTCAACACCGATGTGATAGTTGATATCGAAAGCCGATATCCACACGGCCTGTTCGACAAACTGCATGGCCGAGGTACCGGTATCAAAACCGGTATACAGCGGGATACTGAACAGGAAGGTCAGCAGCGAGACAATCAGTGCAATGGGACGTGCCCCCCACGGATCACGGTCACCTACAGCCAGTACGATGAGGCCACCGATTATCGGTGTCCAGATTACCAGGCTCAATAATGGTACATCTAAAAACATGCCTAACTTTCCCCTTACCTGGCCCCGTACAGCACCCAGGTCAGCAGACCGAGCAGACCCAGGATCATGGCAAATGCGTAGTGATACAGATAACCGGTCTGCACATGCCGGACGATACCGGCAAACCAGCCGACAATTTTCGCGCTGCCGTTGACGATTGCGCCATCGATGACGGCCACGTCACCGCCCTTCCACAGTCCGCGGCCGAGCAAACGACCGGCACCGGCGAACACCTTCATGTACAGGTCATCCATAAAGTACTTTCGCTCCATGACGGCATACAGGAATGACAACCGGTCGCGGGCAATCTGCGCGATGACCGGCTTCTTCATGTAGATATACCAGGCGCTGAACAGGCCACCTATGGCCAGCCAGAATGCCGGGCCGCTGATACCATGCAGGATAAAGCCCCACACGCCGTGGTAGTCCTCGCCCATGCTCGCCAGCACATCACGCGCGGCGCTGACCTGGATGGCATCACCGAAATAATCACCGAACAGCACCGGGCCGATCACGTAGCCGGCAAGCACCGACGGGATGGCCAGCATAATCAGCGGCACCGTGACCACGGCCGGCGATTCGTGCAGGTGTTCACGCGTGTGTTCATCAAACCGCTCTTTGCCGTGGAACACGACAAAGAACAGGCGGAAGCTGTACAGCGCGGTGACAAATACGCCGATCAACACCGCGTAATAAGCAAAATGATGCTGCCAGCCTGCATGACTCAATGTGGTTGAGAGATGCACAGCCTCGATGATCGAATCCTTGGAAAAGAAGCCGGCCAGGCCCGGGAAACCGATCAGGGCCAGCGAGCCGACCAGTGAGGTCCAGTAGGTGATCGGCATGTACTTCTTCAGACCGCCCATCTTGCGAATGTCCTGCTCGTGGTGCATACCGATGATCACCGAACCGGCGGCAAGGAACAGCAAGGCCTTGAAGAAGGCGT
Source organism: Granulosicoccaceae bacterium (assembly GCA_050122215.1). Classification (GTDB taxonomy): domain Bacteria; phylum Pseudomonadota; class Gammaproteobacteria; order AKS1; family AKS1; genus JASFJH01. The sequence goes on from JASFJH010000025.1 coordinate 3,212, forward strand.
GTGTCGCCAGGTGGAAAATACCTGCGGCATAGGCCGAGGCCCCAAGTGCGACAGTCATGTAACCGAGCTGCGACAGCGTTGAATAGGCAACAACGCGCTTGATGTCATTCTGGATCAGGCCGAGGAAGCCCATGAACAGGGCCGTGATCGCGCCGATGACGAGGATGAAGCTCAGCGCCGTGGTCGACAACTCGTACAGCGGTGACATACGCGCCACCATGAAGATACCGGCGGTCACCATGGTCGCAGCATGGATGAGTGCCGAGATCGGGGTCGGGCCTTCCATCGAGTCAGGCAGCCAGACATGCAGCGGAACCTGTGCCGACTTACCCATCGCACCGATGAACAGCAGGATACAGATCACGGTCATGACCGACCACTCACTGCCCGGAATAATGCTCATGGTCTCGTCCGCCAGGCCAGGTGCCCTGGCAAACACCTCGTAGTAGTCCAGCGAACCCGTGTACATGAGTATCGCGGCTATACCGAGCAGGAAACCGAAGTCACCGACACGGTTGACGAGAAACGCCTTGAGGTTGGCAAGGATCGCCGTGTCACGGTTGAACCAGAAGCCGATCAACAGGTACGACACGAGGCCCACCGCTTCCCAGCCAAAGAACAGCTGCAGGAAGTTGTTCGACATGACCAGCATGAGCATGGAGAACGTGAACAGGGCAATATAACTGAAGAAACGGTTATAGCCCTCGTCATCATGCATGTAACCAATCGTGTAGATATGCACCATGAGCGAGACAAAAGTGACGACGACCAGCATGAGCGCGGTCAGTTTGTCGACAAGGAAACCGATCTCGAAGCGAATACCGTCACTGACCATCCAGGTATAAACCGATTCGTTATAGGTCTGCCAGCCATCGAACACAAAGCCGTGCATCACGTACAGCGACAGCACGCATGAGACTGCAACGCCAAGAATGGCGGCCCAGTGCGCAAGGCTGCGGCTGATCTTGCGACAGAACAGCCCGGCAATAATGGCGCCCAACAGGGGAAATAACGGTATGGCCAGGTACAGGTTACTCATACATGCAACTCTTTATTTGTTCTCTTTTTTGTCTAGCCCTTCATATCGCTGACATCATCAACATTGATGCTGCGGCGATTACGGAACAATACGACGAGGATGGCAAGACCAATCGCCGCCTCTGCCGCTGCCACGGTCAGTATGAAAAACACGAACACCTGGCCGGCGGTATCACCGAGATAATGTGAAAACGCGATGAAATTCATATTGACCGCAAGCAACATCAACTCGATCGACATAAGCAACACGATCAGGTTCTTGCGATTGATAAATATCCCCGCCACACTCAGACAGAACAGCACGGCACCAAGCATCAGGTAATTCGACAGTGGAATCATTATTCCGCGCTCCCGCTGTTCTGTGCCTTGTCGGGTTCGGCATCCATTTTCACGATGGTCAGGCGATCGCTGCTTTTCACAACCACCTGCTCTCCCACCACCTGGTGGCGCGTACCCGGTCGGCGGCGCAGGGTCAGGGCAATTGCCGCCACGATTGCGATCAGCAGGATCGCCGAGGCAATCTCGAACGGATAAACATAATCGGTATACAACACGCCACCCAGCTCCTTGGTGTTGCTGTAATCAGCGGCGTGTCTCGCGGGCCCGGTATAGCTGTCCAGGCCAAAGTTATCCGGGCCAACGACGAGAATCATTTCCACGGCGATAATCGCACCGACTATCGCGGCAATGGGCAAGTAGCGGGCAAAGCCTTCGCGCATTCGGGCAAGATCAATATCGAGCATCATGACAACGAAGACGAACAGCACCATAACCGCACCGACATACACAAGCACCAGGGTAATGGCGAGAAACTCGGCCTCCATCAACAACCACAGGGCCGAGCTGTTGAAGAACGCGAGGATCAGGAACAACACCGCATGCACCGGGTTGCGCGCAGTTATCACCATGCCGGCGGCAAATACGAGTGTCGCGGCAAAGACATAAAAAAGTAACTGTTCAAAGCTCATAATCAGCTCAATTAATCCTGTCTGGTCCTAGCGATAGGCTGCATCGGCAGCGCGGTCGCGTGCTAGTTGATCTTCATTCAGGTCACCGTTACGCAACAGTTTTTCCTTGGTCATGATGCTGTCTTCGCGGTTCTCGAAGTGGTATTCGAGCACGCGGGTTTCGACAATGGCGTCTACCGGGCAGGCCTCTTCACAAAAGCCGCAGTAAATACATTTGAACAGGTCAATGTCGTAGCGTTTGGTGCGACGCGTGCCGTCTTCACGCTCCTGCGACTCGATCGTGATCGCCAGTGCCGGGCATACGGCTTCGCACAGTTTGCAGGCAATACAGCGTTCTTCACCGTTCGGGTAACGACGTTGCGCGTGCAGACCACGGAAGCGTGGCGACTGCGGGGTCTTTTCTTCCGGGTAATACAGCGTGAACTTGCGCGCGAACAGGTAGCGGCCGGTCAGGCGCATACCTTTCACCAGTTCCAGCAGGAACAGGCTTTTGAACATGTTTTTCATATTTTCAATCATGCTCATCACCTCTTAGCTAAACCAGGGGCCGACCTTGCACAGGATGGCAACACCGAGCACAAGTAACCAGACAATCGTAATCGGAATGAATACCTTCCAGCCCAAACGCATGATCTGGTCATAGCGGTAACGCGGGAACGTTGCGCGGAACCACAGGTACAGCAGCAGGAAGAAACTCATCTTGATGATGAACCAGTGCAGACCACTACCCAGCAATGCCCCGATGAGCGGCACGTTATATGTGCTATCCGGCACAATGCCCTGCAAAGGCGTTAACCAGCCACCGAGGAACATGACCGTGGCCAGCGCCGCGATCAGGATCATGTTGGCGTACTCGGCGAGGAAGAATACGGCAAATGCCATACCGGAATACTCGACGTGGAATCCGGCAACGATTTCCGACTCGCCTTCGGCGACGTCGAAAGGCGCACGGTTGGTTTCGGCAACGCCGGAGATAAAGTACACGACAAACAGCGGCAGCAACGGCAACCAGTACCAGTGCAGGATACTGCCCTGTTGAGCCTCGACGATTTCGCGCAGGTTCAGGCTGCCGGCTGCCATAAGCACACCGACCAGCGCAAAGCCCATCGCGATTTCATACGACACGATCTGGGCCGAGGAACGCAGCGCCCCGAGGAAGGCATATTTCGAATTCGAGGCCCAACCGGCGATGATCACACCATAAACACCCACCGAGGTGATCGCGAGGATGTACAGCAGGCCGGCATCGACATCGGTGATGCCCAGCCCTGCCCCGAACGGGATCACGGCCCAGGCAGCAAGCGCCGTACCGAGCGAGATAATAGGTGCCACCAGGAACAGGAACTTGTTCGCACCGCTCGGGATAATGATTTCCTTGAACATGAGCTTTAGTGCATCGGCAATCGGCTGCAGACAACCCTTCCAGCCCACACGATGTGGCCCGATACGCACCTGCATGAAGCCGATAACCTTGCGTTCCGCCAGGGTCAGGTAAGCGACTGACAACATGAGTGGCGCCATAACGATGACGATCTTGGCAAGAATAAACAACACTGTCTGTGCCACGGGAGGGAACCAGTTCCAGACAACATTCCAGCTTTCGGTAAGGAACTCGATCATGGCTTAATCCTGCTCAACCGTGACATTGTTATACGCGGCACCGAGTTTTGCCGCTGCATCTGTTGTGGCATCAAGCGCCACACAGCTATCCGGGACTGATTCATCACATTCGAGTTCGAGCGAGGCACACTCGTCACCCTCGCACACCAGCACCCGCTTGCTGTCGGTCAGCCCGAGCCGGGCAATAGTCGCCGCGTTCATGCGCGCTGTTTCGCGTGCCGCATGTGTTGTGTGTTGCAGGGCCGTGGCACGGCGTACGACGGCATCGACACCGTAGATGGGCATATCGCTGATACGCGTGATACCGGTTTCAGTCGCGACAGCGGTTGGCTGCTGCCAGTCGACGCGCGTATCGATCGTGACATCGCCGATCGCATTGCGTGCGTCCTGTAGTACTTCATCCGATGACAACTGGTCAAAGCCGTCCAGTTCACAGCTGTTGCCGAGTACCCGCAGCACCTTCCAGCCGGGACGGGTTTCACCGACCGGCCTGGCGCTGCCGGCAAAGCTCTGCCAGGTGCCTGCGGCGTTCACAAACGTACCCGAGGTTTCACTGTACGGTGCCACCGGCAACAGGACCGTTGCATAGGCACGCATCTCGTCAGTGACAAACGGGGTCATCACCGTGACGAAGTCGGCATTGTCCAGGGCCTTGCGGGCAGTCAGCGGATCGGCACAGTCGCGCTCCGGCTCGATACCGAACAACACGTAGGCTTGTTGCGGTGTGCTGAGCATTTGCATGGCATTCAGGCCGGCACCCTCGTGCGGCAAGGCCCCGGCGAGACTCATACCGACCGCATTGGCACCCTGCGTGAAGAAGCCAAAGCCGGCATCCGCCGAACTGGCAATCTGGCTGGCCAGTTGGCGCAACATCGCGTACTGCGGATGCGCCATGGCCTGCATGCCGATCACTACCATCGCATTCGTACCCAGCTTGAGCTGGTCGGCGATCGCACGATGCGTGTCATTTACCTCTACGCCATCGAGCAAGCCGGCCAGTCCTTGCGGCTCGGCCTCGCGGGTGATTTCCAGCAGTGCCTTGGCCACCGCAGCAAGTTCACCGACGAGGTTCGCCGGGCTGGTAATGATATTCGCGGCGAGCGGGTAATTCGGGGTGTAGTCTGCACCGCTGACCATCATGATCCGGGCGCCACTGTTGGCGGCCTTGCGCAGGCGATGCGAGGCAATCGGCTGGTCCTTGCTGATGTGACTGCCAATCAGCAGGCATGCATCGATGTGTTCGAGATCCTCGATCCCGCGACAAAGCGCCGGGGCCACGGGATCGTGACTGTCAGCAGAAAAATCCTGTTGCCGCAGGCGATGATCGATATTGTTACTGCCCAGGCCACGTACCAGCTGTTGCATAAGCCAGCCTTCTTCAACTGTTGAAGATGGCGACATGAGCGCACCGATGGAACCATTGGCGGCACGCAGGCCGTCAGCAACCGCATCGAGTGCCTCGCTCCAGTCGACCGTGGTCCATTCACCGTGGCGTTTGATCATCGGCATCTCGAGCCGATCAGAACTGTTGATGCCTTCGTAGGCATAACGATCGCGATCCGAAAGCCAGACCTCGTTAATGGCTTCGTTTTCGGCCGGCACCGTACGCATGATCTTGCCCTGCCAGGTATGGATCTCGGTATTGGAACCGATGCAGTCATGTGCTGACACGCCGTCATGGGCACGTAATTCCCATGCTCGCGCGCCGAAGCGTGAAGGCTTGGCTGTCAGGGCACCGACCGGGCAGACATCAATGACGTTGCCCGACATTTCCGAATCGATGCTGTGCTCGATGTAGGTACCGATGGTGAGACGGTCACCTCGCCCCATACCGCCGAGTTCCGGTTCACCACCGACCAGTTCGATTGTACGGATGCAACGCGTGCAATGAATACAGCGCGTCATCTCGGTCTCTATGAGCGGGCCAATATTCTTGTCGGCGACGACACGTTTCTGCTCGCTGTAACGCGACACATCGCTGCCATAACCCATGGCAATATCCTGCAATTCACATTCACCACCCTGATCGCAAATCGGGCAATCCAATGGATGGTTTATGAGCAGGAATTCCATCACGCCCTTTTGCGCGCGTCGCGCGAATTCAGAGCGGGTAAAGACCTTCATGCCGTCGTTAACAGGTGTAGCACAGGCCGGTAACGGCTTTGGCACATTCTCGACCTGCACGAGACACATGCGGCAGTTCGCTGCGATCGGCAGTTTCTTGTGATAGCAGAAACGCGGAATAAAGATATTCGCATCGTCGGCGGCCTCGATGATCATGGCACCCTTCGGGGCCTGCATCTCGACACCATCGATCTCGATGGTAACCATGTCGGCATTCACATCAGGTTTGGCGCTCATGCCGCAGCCCCCTTCTTGTCACCGACCATGCAGCACTTGTGCTTGATGTGGTACTCGAATTCTTCGCGGAAATGCTTGATAAAACTCTGCACCGGCCAGGATGCGGCTTCGCCAAAGGCGCAAATCGTGTGCCCGGCGATCTGCGAACTCGCCGACTCGAGCGTATCGAGGTCTTCCATACGGCCCTCACCGTTTTCGATGCGTTGCAGGATGCGGTACAGCCAGCCGGTACCCTCGCGGCATGGCGTACACTGACCGCACGACTCCATATAATAGAAGCGTGACAGGCGCATCAGTGCCCGGACCATGCAGGTCGTCTCATCCATGACGATAACGGCACCGGAGCCAAGATAGGAACCGGCAGCCTGGATCGAGTCGTAGTCCATGTCCAGTTCCATCATCACGTCACCCGGCAAAACCGGCATGGATGAGCCACCCGGAATCACGGCCTTGATCTTGTTACCGTTACGCATGCCGCCGGCCATTTCCAGCAGTTCCCGGAACGGTGTCCCCATCGGGACCTCGAAATTGCCGGGGTTATTCACATGGCCGGACATACTGAACAGCTTTTCACCGCCATTGTTCGGCTTGCCCAGGTTCAGGAACCAGTCGGCACCGTTGCGGATAATCGCCGGGACCGAGGCAAGTGTTTCAGTGTTGTTAATCGTGGTCGGCTTGCCATACAGGCCGAAATTGGCCGGGAACGGCGGCTTGAAGCGTGGCTGCCCCTTCTTGCCCTCGAGTGATTCGAGCAAGGCGGTCTCTTCACCGCAGATGTAGGCGCCGGCACCGAGGTGGGTATACAGGTCGTAGTCAAAACCGGAGCCGAGAATATTTTTGCCGAGATAACCGGCCTCGTAGGCCTCTTTCAGGGCTGCCTCGAAACGCTCGAACGGTTCGTGGTGGAATTCGCCTCGCAGATAGTTATAGCCGGCCGCGGCACCCGTCGCATAACCGGCGATGATCATGCCCTCGATGATGGCATGCGGGTTATAACGCAGGATATCGCGGTCCTTGCAGGTACCCGGTTCGCTTTCATCGGAATTACACACAATGTACTTGTCGCCCGGCGCAGTGCGCGGCATGAAGCTCCACTTCAGACCGGTCAGGAAGCCTGCGCCACCGCGACCACGCAAGGCCGAGGCCTTGACGGTTTCGATCACGTCTTCCTGGCTCATCTTGCCGACCAGCACCTTTTTCAGTGCCTCGTAACCGCCGACCTTGAGATAGTTCTCAAGTGTCCACGGCTTGTCGAACTGCAATGTCGTAAAGCAAACCTGGTTTGCCATGACTCCTCACTCCACCTCCCTTTACATAAACGGGAAGCCTTTATTATTTTATTCAGTCGAGATTCGCGAGAATCTCGTCAAGTCGTTCGGGCGTGAGTTTTTCATAATAGTGCCCGTTAATTGCCAGCATCGGCCCACCTGCACAGGCCGCAAGGCATTCCTCTTCCACCTTCATCGTGAACTTGCCATCAGCGGTTGTCTCACCCATCTTGATACCAAGCCTCTTCTCAAGATAATCAACAATCGTGTCTGATCCCATCAACATGCAGGAAATGTTGGTGCAGACGTTGATGACGTATTTGCCAACCGGTTTGAGGTTGAACATGGAATAAAACGTTGCCACTTCATACACACTGACAGGCGGCATACCCAGGTACCTGGCCACCGCGTCCATGAGTTCTTCAGTCAGGTGACCATCGTTATGTTCCTGCGCGGCGGTCAATGCCGGAATCACGGCCGACTGCCGACGGTCCTCGGGAAACTTGGTCAACCAGTGGTCGATCTCGTGGCGGACTTCTTCAGAAAGCAATTTTTTTGCTGCTTCACTCATTAACCTGACCCTTAACGATCGATCTCACCAAATACGATATCCATTGTGCCAATCACGGCGACAACGTCGGCAATCATGTGCCCTTTCACCATTTCATCCATGGCTGACAGGTGAGCAAAACCCGGTGCACGAACCTTCAAACGGTACGGCTTGTTGGCGCCATCGGAAACGAGATACACGCCAAATTCTCCCTTCGGATGCTCAACCGCAGCATAGGTCTCACCTTCCGGGACACAATATCCTTCGGTAAACAGCTTGAAGTGATGAATCAGGGCTTCCATATCACCCTTCATGTCTTCACGCTTTGGCGGCGTAATCTTGTGTCCTTCAAACATGACCGGACCCGGGTTGGCACGCAGCCAATCAACACACTGGCGGATAATTCGTGTTGACTGGCGCATTTCCTCGACACGCACGAGGTAACGGTCATAGCAGTCACCGTTCTTGCCGATCGGGATATCAAAGTCCACCCTGTCATAGACTTCGTACGGCTGCTTCTTGCGCAGGTCCCAGGCAATGCCTGAACCGCGCAACATCGGGCCGGTAAAGCCAAGCTGCATGGCGCGTTCCGGTGACACCACACCGATACCAACGGTACGCTGCTTCCAGATACGGTTATCGGTCAGCAGGGTTTCGTATTCATCAACAAGTGCCGGGAAACGTCTGGCGAAGTCTTCGATAAAATCGAGCAGGCCACCCTCACGGGACTCATTCATACGCTTCACGTCATCGGCGTTGTGCCATTTCGATTCGCGGTACTTCGGCATCGCATCCGGCAGATCGCGGTATACACCGCCGGGACGGTAATAGGTGGCATGCATACGCGTACCGGAAACGGCCTCGTAGACATCCATGAGATCCTCGCGTTCGCGGAAACAATACAGGAAGGCCGTCATCGCACCGACGTCGAGTGCGTGCGTCCCCAGCCACATCAGGTGATTCAGAATACGGGTGATCTCGTCAAACATGACACGGATATACTGTGCACGTTGCGGCGCCTGGATACCGAGCAGTTTCTCAATCGCCATGACATAGCCGTGCTCGTTACACATCATCGAGACGTAATCGAGACGGTCCATGTAACCGATACTCTGGTTAAACGGCTTGCTTTCAGCGAGCTTCTCGGTGCCGCGATGCAGCAGCCCGACGTGCGGGTCGGCACGTTGCACGACTTCGCCGTCCAGTTCAAGCACCAGGCGCAACACGCCATGCGCGGCAGGGTGCTGCGGACCAAAGTTCAGCGTGTAATTACGGATCTCCGCCATCTTGTTCAGCCTTCTACTGCGCTGTCATCAGGCAATTCGCCATGGACATGTTCACTACGGATCACACGGGGTACAGTGACGCGCGGTTCGATCGATACCGGCTGGTACACAACCCGTTTCTTCTCCGGGTCGTAACGCATTTCCACCTGGCCGATTAACGGGAAGTCCTTGCGGAACGGGTGCCCGATAAAGCCATAGTCGGTCAGAATGCGACGCAGGTCCGGGTGACCATCAAACAGGATACCGAACAGATCGTAAGCTTCGCGTTCAAACCAGTCTGCGCTGTTCCAGATCCCGACAACCGAATCAACCACCGGCATGTCATCGTCTGCATAGGTACGCAGACGCAAGCGACGGTTGTGCCTGTAGGAGAGCAGATGATAGACAGCGGCAAAACGGCCGTTTGTCCAGTGTGTCTCACGTGGTTCGTGATTGTCCTGGTCACGATGCACGCCACGGCTGAAGCCGGCCCTGGTTGAATAATTCGTGGTCCATTCGACCTTGCCGTACTCGCTGTAGTCGACACCACAGACATCCGTCAACTGTTCAAAGGCGAACTCGCGTTCATCACGCAAGGCCTCGCATACCGTCAGCATGTGCTCACGCGGCACTTCCATCGTGACCTGGCCACGGTGAACCGATGTCTTCACGCCTTGCCCGGCAAAGCGTTCCTGCAGCTGGTTGGCAAATTCCTGCGCCGGGTTGACGGCCTCGTTTTGTACTTCTGCTTCTTCGCTCATGAGGCGGCCCGGGCAATCGTGTTGGTACGTTTGATCTTGTTCTGCAGCTGGATGATGCCGTAGATCAGGGCCTCGGCGGTCGGCGGGCAACCCGGCACATACACATCAACCGGTACAATGCGATCACAACCGCGCACCACCGAATAGGAATAATGATAATAACCGCCGCCATTCGCGCAGGAACCCATAGAAATGACCCAGCGCGGTTCCGCCATCTGGTCGTACACCTTGCGCAGCGCAGGCGCCATCTTGTTGACGAGCGTGCCGGCGACAATCATGACGTCGGACTGGCGCGGACTTGGGCGGAATATAATGCCGAAACGGTCCATATCGTAGCGGGCAGCTGCGGCCTGCATCATTTCCACCGCGCAACAGGCCAGGCCGAAAGTCATCGGCCACATCGAACCGGTACGGGCCCAGTTAATCAGCTTATCAGCAGAGGTTGTGACGAAGCCCTTATCAAGTACGCCTTCTATTCCCATTCGAGGGCACCTTTTTTCCATTCATAGATAAAACCGATAACGAGAATGCCGAGAAACACGACCATGGCGGTGAAGCCAAACCAGCCGACCTTGTCCAGGACTACAGCCCAGGGGAATAAAAAGGCAATCTCGAGATCGAAGATAATAAAAAGAATGGCGACGAGGTAATAACGCACGTCGAACTTCATGCGGGAGTCTTCGAATGCTTCAAAACCGCATTCGTAGGCAGACAGTTTCTCGGTATCCGGGCGCGTCGGTCCCAGCACCCAGCCCAAGGCCAGCATGATCAACCCGACACCCGTACCTACTGCCAGGAAAATCAGAATGGGCAAATAATTCTCTAGCATTTGCGCCCTTCCTCATTCTCACCAAGTTTATAATTCGTTATTGTTATTGCGTAGCGTATTTTGCAAGGCAGGCAGTATGGCCAGCCCCACAAATACTGTCAAGTTTGTAATATTGCGGAAAAACTATGGATAACAAAGACTTAT